>NZ_JBUYEN020000014.1:0-200340 GCF_055229415.2 Bradyrhizobium sp. Leo114
TTGGAGGATGGACCGCCTACTATGGAAAGCCTGGTCCAAAGGTGATGCGCCTGGGCCTCGAAGCCTTCCGTCGCATCAAATACGGCACCACTTTGAGGCTCAAAAATGTGTGAATCGGATAGCCGGTGACCGGGCTCTTTTGCCACCGTCATCCTCAGGGATGTTTCCATCCCCCAGGACTTAGCGCCAGCGTCGGGGCGCCAGGACCACACGACTTCGCCGTCCGTGATGTGTGCGCTCGTCAGTCGCACGCATCGCGTCCACCGCATCTCACCGCAACGTTCGTGACGATCGCGAGCCGCCCCTCATCCGCCGTGAGACGCGCGGAGTTAAATCATTGATTTGCCCGACGGCGAAAGCGGAATATTTTTCACCCGATGGCTGGACGCCCCAAATCAGCTTGAGATCATTCAACAAATTGGATTCCACGCGCGCCAGATTCCCGGGGTCGCCCCGGATCTCCCTGCACCGACGCGAAGCAAGATCGCGACTTTGATTTGCCCGTCAGGCACTGGGCAAGCGACAAGCACCGATGCCAACGGGAGAACTTGAATGCGTTTCCCGTCCACCGTTCGAGCGGCGCAGCACACGACGGCTACTTATCGCCGTTGAATAGGCTCAAGCGTGAGCGAGCTACGTTTTTCACCGATTCCACCGCGAACGGCAGGATCTTATAAGGGACAACTTCGTGGGGCTGTTGGGCCAGCCCCTCCTCCAAGCCTCGTCTCCAGGCCACCCGCAATTCAGTATTGATGTGGATGATATTGATCCCAGCGGCGATTGCCTTCCGCAAGTCTTCGTCGTCGGTTCCCGATCCGCCATGCAGGGTAAGCGGCACTCGGGCCGCGCTCTTGATCTCGGCGATTCTCTGGATATCCAACCGCTTCCGTGTTTGTCCCTGCACCATGCTCTTTAGCATCCCATGCATGTTGCCCACGGCCGGAGCGAGGATGTCGACCGCTGTAGAGTCGACAAACTGTTTCGCTTCTGCAGGAGAGGTTAAGCCCCTCGACAAGTCGGGAGCTTCTTCATGTATCTCAGAACCGGTTCCAATGTCGCCGATCTCTCCCTCGACAAGGACGTCGGGATTGATTGCTTTGAGAGCTTCGACCGCTTCTTTTGTTTGCCGTACATTCTGCTCGAATGGCAGCGCGGAAAGATCGAAGACGATAGCGTCAAATCCGGCCCTGACCGCTTCGACGGCCTTTGCCAGGGAATGCGTATGATCTGCGTTAAGGAATATTGGGGAGTCGCATTCCTCACGCAACCTCCGCACCAGAGCCGCAATTTCCGAGAGTCCGAAAAACTCCCGCTCGCCCTCGGATACACCGACCACCACCGGGACCTTAAGTTCCTGCCCGGCTGCCGACACCGCCTTCAATAGAACCCAATCGCCGACGTTGAAATGGCCGATCGCGACACCGTCTTTCTGACTCTGCTCCAAAGCATCCCGCAAGCCTTGCATCGAGAGCCTCCTCATAGAAGTTGCTGCGTAGTGCTCTGCACCATACTCGCATAGCTGGGTCTCCTCTTGCCTCTCTCGACGCGAAGTCACGGGCATTTGAATGCAGGGGCGCTCAATCCATTATGGCCGGTTACGAGCTGCTGGGCCGGAAGCAGCCAGCTGTTTTCCGGGCTGAGAGATCATCGATCTCGTGGGATAGCAGTCTGGCTTCATGCGACCGAGGCTCCGCACGCGCCAAGCCTGTTGCGATCACCGCGATCTATCACTCCTCCGCGCGTGCCTGCGTCCAGACCGCGATCGGCTGCTCGAGCCCGCGGATGGTCTGCGGGACCTGGGCCATCAGTGGACGAAACACCGCTTCTGCACTGTCGAGTTCGATCCTGGCCTGCCTGACGAGATCGTCGCTCGCTACCAGCGCGCAGCCGAGCGCGCGGGTCAAGGCTTCGAGCCGGCTGGCGGCGTTCACGGTCGAACCGATGACCGCGAATTCGAGACAAGTCACTCCGATGTCGCCGAGCACGACCGGCCCATAATGCAGGCCAAAGCTGACGCGGATCGGAATCTCGCCGGCCGTTTTGCGCTGGTTGTTCCATCGATCCGCTGCCGCCATCATCGCCTGCGCGCAGCGTAGCGCGTTAATGGCGTCAGCCTTTCCGACAAACGGCGTGCCGAAGGTCGCCATCAGCCCGTCGCCGAGATATTTGTCCAGCGTGCCGCTGTGACGGAAAACCTCCTGCTCCATCAGTGCGTGGAATTCGCGCAAGGTGCGCACGACCTCGTCCGGCATGCGCGCGTCGGCAAAGGCCGTGAAGCCGACGATGTCGACGAACAGCACCGCGACGTTTTGCGTGCGCACCTGCTTCAGTGGCTCGTCATGCCCTGACAATTCCTCGACTACGTTCGGCGAGAAGTAGCGCGCGAGATTGCCGCGTTCGCGCTCCACCGCGGCATGCCGGATCAGGAGATCATTGCTGCGGCGCACCGCCACGGCGAGCGTCACCGCGACGATCATGAACACGACGATCTCCTGGATGCGCTCGCCGAACACGATCGAGTTGGGCGAGATCAGTTGAAACAGCCTGTGATCGCCGCCGATCGCCGCGGCGATGCGGGCGGTCAGCGCGGGATCGCGATCAGGCTGCCACCACACCCAGGCAATGCCGATGATCCAGAGGGCGGAGGTCCATGTTCCGACCGCGATGACCGTTCGCCAGGAATAGGTCAGCGTCGCGCCCGATAGAATCACGAAAAAATAGATGAAGTTGCCGAAATGGAGTTGCATCGCCGCTGGCCAGTGCCCGGAGCCGAAGGGATTCGGCCCCACGATGACGAACGTCAGCAGCGCGAGGTCGCAGAACAGCAGCGCAAGCTCCGGCCTCGACACGCCGACCCGCCCAACCCTGACCTGAGCCCAGCCGATCAGCGCGAACAGGCCCAGCAGCGCCACATAATATAGCTGCTCCCATGCCGGGTTGATAATCGGCAACAGGCAGGCGATTACGGCGAGCGCGACATAGCGCGCCCGCACCGCGAGCCGCAGGCCCTCCCGCTTAGCCGCCGCGAGCGCGGCCTGCGCAAACTGAACGGTGTCAGTTTCGGTGTCGCGCCGACTGCGCGCACGGAGCAACGCGGCGGGCAAGTCGAGGCGCTCGACAAGCGTGGTCACGGGCGGTCTCCTTCGAGCGGGCGGCTGCAGCACAATTACGGACGCAATCAACCATCAGTCTAGTGATACATAAGTTTCAGGTCATCAGCTAAGGCTGAAGGCCGACTCGCGAGGATGGATATCCGCAATATGCTCGGTAGCCGTATCAACCAGGCATCGCGGGAGGTGCGTTCCGGGTCAGCACGCGACCTCGATGAGAGACGCGCGGAGTTAGGTCACTGATTTGCCCGACCGCGACAGCGGAATGTTTTTTGCGCGAGAGCTGGACATGTTTCTGCTGATTTGCCCGTCCCGTTGATTTGTCACACCCAAAGCAACCACAACATCATTGCGAGCGCAGCGAAGCAATCCATAGCGCACCAAGTGGAGGCATGGATTGCTTCGCTGCGCTCGCAATGACGGGGCTGTTATTCCGGGGCATCGCGAAGCGATGAGCCCGGAATCCATCGAGCCGCGGGTGCGGGTGGAGAAATGGATTCCGGGTTCGCGCTTCGCGCCCCGGAATGACGGCGGTTGTCACAGCCCATCCGGCGGCGGGCCGGATGCGCCTGCGGCCACCGGGCGTTTGCGCTTGTGCTCGCGGTAGAAGGCGTAGAGGCCGGACAGCACGATGATCGATGCGCCCGCGATCATCATGGCGTCGGGCACATCGCCGAAGATGAGATAGCCGAGCAGCATGGCCCATAGCAGCGCGAGATAGCGGAACGGCGCCACGGCGGAGATATCGCCGGTGCGCAGCGCCACGATGACGCACTGGTAGCCGATCAGGACAAGGACCGCAGCCATCGCCAGGAGGCCGAGCGCACCGGCGGATGGCGGGGTCCAACCGCCAAGCGGGACGAGGATGACGGCGCCGGTTGCGGTCACCGTGACTGTTGTCAGCAGCGTGACGAACAGCGATGGAATCTGCGCCGGTATCTGCCTGGTCGCGAGATCGCGCAGCGCGCAGAAGACCACCGAGATCAAGGCGAGCAGCGCGAACTGGTTGAAGCCCTCGGCGCCTGGCCGAACGATGATGAGAACGCCGACAAAGCCGGCGATGATCGCAAGCCAGCGCCGCCAGCCGACGGGCTCGCCGAATGCCAGCGCGGCGCCGAGCGTGACGAGCAGCGGCAGCGCCTGGAGGATCGCGGAGATATTCGCGAGCGGCAAATGCGAGAGGGCCGCAAGGTACGAGACCGTTCCGCCGACTTCGCCTGTTACCCGCAGCGCGACCGGCCCTACCAGGAGCGTCCGAAGCGACCGCATCGCGCCCTGATGGAATGCCAGCGCCGCGATCAGCGCAATAGCAACGATGCCCCGCACCAGCATCACCTGGCCGAAGTTCATCTCCGCTGACACGACCTTGGTGATCGCATCGTTGATCGTGAAGCCCGCCGTGGCCACCGCCATGAACAGGCTTCCGCGGACGTTGGGGGAAAGCGCCAAGGGAAAATGCCGAGTTGGCTAGAAGTGATGAAATTCGATCGGTACCGTGTCGAAGGTCCCTCACCTCTCCCCAGCGGGGAGAGGTCGAATTGCGCAGCAATTCGGGTGAGGGGATCTCGCTCTATCGAGGGACTGTAACCCCTCACCCGGCGCTGCGCGGCGACCTCTCCCTATGGGAGAGGTGAAAGCAGAGTTACCGCTCGCCTCTATTCAACGTGGCGTGGTCCGAAGCGATCGCACCACACTATCTTCTCTTACGTCGCGCCCGCCTTTTGCGCGTATTCCCAGGATGCCTTGGACAGCGGCACCGTGCGCTTGGCGGACTCGATCGCCTTCGCGTTCGCGGCGGTGCCGTCGCGGATGCGGCCGGCGATACCCTGCGTGATGCCCGCGAGGCGGAACAGGTTGTAGGCGAAGTACCAGTTGAGATCAGGCACCGCCATGTTGGTGACGTTGCAATAGATCTGCGCGGCCTCTTCCATGCTCGGAATGTTCAGCGCCTTGAGATCGGCGTCAGCAAGCCCCGACATGGTCCATTGCATCAACAGATAAGTGAAGTCGGCCATGGGATCGCCGAGCGTCGACAATTCCCAATCGAGCACCGCCAAGACGCGCGGCTCGGTCGGATGGAAGATCATGTTGTCGAGGCGGTAATCGCCGTGAACGATCGAGACCCGTTCCTGCTGCGGCACCGTCTTCGGCAGCCACTCGGCCACCTTCTCGAATTCTTCGATGTGCTGCGTCTCGGACGCGCGGTACTGCTTGGTCCAGCGATCGATCTGGCGCGCGAAATAATTGCCGGGCTTGCCGAAATCGCCAAGCCCGATCGCTTCGGGATTGAAGACGTGGAGTTTCGCCAGCGTCTCGATCTTGCTGGTGAAGATATTGCGCCGATCCTCCGGCTGCTGGCTCGGCAATGTCGGATCCCAGAACACCCGGCCCTCTTCAAAGGACATGATGTAGAAGGTGGCGCCGATCACGGAATCGTCGGTGCAGAGCGCGTAGGCCTTGGCGACCGGAAAGCCCTGCTTGCCGAGCGCGGCGATCACGCGGAACTCGCGATCGACCGCGTGCGCGGACGGCAACAATTTACCGAACGGCTTGCGCCGCATCACGTAAGCGCGACCGGGCGTCTCGAGCTTGTAGGTCGGATTGGACTGACCACCCTTGAATTGCAGGACTTTCAGCGGTCCCTGAAAGCCGTCGATATGCTCCTGCATCCAGCGGGCAAGGCTTGCCTCGTCGATGCGATGCCGTTCCTCGACTTCCCGGGTCCCGGAAAATTCTTCGTCCTTCCTGACGCCGTCCGCCACGATGACGCTCCCTCACTCTTTTTGGGGAGCGCCATCTGGGCGTTCCCGGTCAGTGTGTAGTGTTTGCATACTTCCGAAGTTCAAGTCTGGCAATGGCGCGGTTATGCACCTCGTCCGGACCGTCGGCCAGCCGCAGCGTGCGAATGCCGGCATAATCCTTCGCCAGCCCTGCATCGTCGGACACGCCGCCGCCGCCATAGGCCTGGATCGCCTCGTCGATGATCTTCAGCGCCATGTTCGGCGCCGCAACCTTGATCATGGCGATCTCGAGCTGAGCGGTCTTGTTGCCGACCTTGTCCATCATGTCGGCGGCCTTGAGGCACAAGAGGCGCGTCATCTCGATATTGGTGCGGGCCTCGCCGATGCGCTGCTCCCACACCGAGTGCTCGATGATCTTCTTGCCGAAGGCGGTGCGCGACATCAGCCGCTTCACCATCTTCTCCAGCGCCTCCTCGGCCTTGCCGATGGTGCGCATGCAGTGATGGATACGGCCGGGGCCGAGGCGGCCCTGCGCGATCTCGAAGCCGCGGCCTTCGCCGAGCAAGAGGTTCGACGCCGGCACGCGCACGTTTTCGAGCAGCACCTGGGCGTGGCCGTGCGGCGCGTCGTCGAAGCCGAACACCGGCAGCATCTTCTCGACCTTGATGCCGGGGGTGTCGAGCGGCACCAGGATCTGCGACTGCTGCTGATGCCGGGCCGCCGAAGGATCGGTCTTGCCCATCAGGATCGCGATCTTGCAGCGGGGATCGCCGACGCCCGACGACCACCATTTGCGGCCGTTGATCACATAGTGATCGCCGTCGCGCTCGATGCGGGTCTCGATGTTGGTGGCATCGGACGAAGCCACCGCGGGCTCCGTCATCAGGAAGGCGGAGCGGATCTCGCCGTCGAGCAGCGGCCGCAGCCACTGCCGCTTCTGCTCCTTGGTGCCATAGCGGAACAGCACTTCCGTGTTGCCGGTATCGGGCGCCGAGCAGTTGAAGACTTCGGACGCCCAGGTGATGTGGCCCATCTCTTCGGAGAGCAGCGCGTATTCGAGATTGGTCAATCCCGCGCCGTGAAATTCGTCGTCATCATGCGAGGACGGCGGCAGGAACATGTTCCAGAGACCCTCGGCCTTGGCCTTCTTCTTCAGCTCCTCGAGGATCGGGATCACCTTCCAGCGCGGCCCCTCCTCGTCCTGCTTCCTGTAGATCGGCACCGCCGGGCGAACATGCGTGGTCATGAACGACTGCACGCGGTTCAGCCATTCCCTCTGCTTGTCCGACATCGTGAAATCCATGGGACGCTCCTCGTTTCCTAGACTTTGGGCCGCACTGTCTTCCCGCCGCCCGCGCGCCGCAAGGCCCGACCGCGGATGACAACGACTGTGGCGTGCCAGAACGCCATCGCGCATATCAGCGGATTGACATTTTCCAGCCTTCAAACGATAGTTTCATACAAATGTTTGAAATGCAACTCCCTCGACGGGGGTGATCCAAATGGCCAGCGACCAGACCCGTACCGCCATCCTCGCCGCCGCCGAGCGGCTCTATGCCGACCGCGGCTTCGGCGACGTCACGCTGCGCGACATTGTCGCGGAGGCGAACGTCAACCTCGCCGCGGTGAACTATCACTTCGGCTCTAAGGATGAATTGATCGCGGAACTGTTCGTCACCCGCAGCATCCAGCTCAACCGCGAACGGCTCAGGCTGTTGCAGGCTGCCGAGGAAGCAGGCGATGGGCGCGCCTCGATCGACGCGATACTGCGCGCCCTCGTCGGCCCGACCTTGCGCGGCTGTCTGGGCCCGGAGAACCAGCGCTCGACCGCAGCACGTTTCATGATACGGGTCTCGATCGAGTCAGTGCCGCCGATCCGCCGCATCCGGAACCGCGAGATCGATCATTTGCGCAAGTTCATTGCGGCGATGCGGCAGTCGCTCCCCGGACACAGCGATGTCGAACTCTATTGGGGCCTGCACTTCGCGCTCGCCATGGCGCAGCAGACCGTGCGCGACAGCGAGCGGCTGACGAAGCTGTCGGAAGGCAAATGCGACGTCGACGATGTCGAAGGGATCATCGAGCGCGTCGTCTCGGTCGCAGCGATGGCGCTGACGACGGGTGATGCCGCGAGCAAGGCGCCGGCGCGCATGCTCGCACGCGACGCGCGCTAGCTGCTATCAGCTAATTCAACACAGAGGCAGTCTCAGACGCGATCGGACCCGTGCCACTGGCCTGGGCCATGCCGTACGCTGCAAACGCAACCGCGGCGTTGGCCTGGATCATCACCAGATCCGGTTTCTTGTTGCCCATGAACGTGATCCGGAAATGGTAGAACGGAATCTGCTGCGCTCCGACCGTTTGATAGGCCAGCACGGCCTGAACGTCGGCGACGTTATTCCCTGCGTAGTTGGCCGCCAAAATCGAAAACCGGCAGGTGCCGTCGGGATTGTTGGTGGGACAAGTATAGTGCCAGTTATAAACCGCAGATCCTGGCGGAAACGATTGCGCAATGGCTGGACTTGCAAGAAGCGCCGCAAGTAAAGGTAAAGCGGAGCGAGCGAGCTGCATCGGTCATTCTCCCCTCACAATTACAGATACAAAGGCGGCTAATTAGATACCCTTCGACGAAATCTGTCTTTCAATTTCGCGGCACAATATGACGTTTGCCTAGGCCAGCAACGGGCGCGCACCGCTCCCAGCGGCCGTAGCCCGGGTGGAGCGAAGCGTAACCCGGGGAAAGCCTGCGCGATGCCCGACAGATCCCAGGTTGCGCTTCGCTCCAGCCGGGCTACGCTCTGCCGTAACGCCTAAACGATCCCCTTCGCCTTCAAGCCCTCGATCCTGGCTTCGTCATAGCCGAGCTTGCCCGACAGCACTTCCTTGGTGTTCGCGCCGAGCAGCGGCGGTGCGCGGTAGTCCTTGATCGGCGTGCCTGAGAACGTCAGCGCGTTGCGGATCAGCGACAGCGAATGCTCGAAGGGATGGTCAACCTTGACCTCCATGCCGCGCGAGCGGACATGCTCGTCGGCAAACATCTGCGCGAAATCGTTGACGGGGCCGGACGGCACGCCGGCCTTCTCCAGCTGTTCCAACCAGTAGGCGACCGGCTTCTTGAGGAACAGGCCCGCGAAGATCGCCATGATCTCTTTGCCGTGCACGACGCGGTTGTTGTTCTTGATAAAGCGCGGGTCCTTGGCGAGCTCGGGCTCGCCGAGCACGGCGCAGGTGCGCTCGAATTGCGCGTCGTTGCCGACCACCAGCATCAGTTCACCGTCGGTGCAACGGAACACGCCGGCCGGCATGCCGCCATTGCCCCAGGTGCCGCGGCGCGGCGGCGTCTTGCCGTTGACGAGATAGATCTGCGCGTAGTGCGAGAGCGAGGCGATCACGGTGTCGAACAGGCAGACGTCGACATGCTGCCCCTCCCCGCCCCTGGCATCACGATGGTAGAGCGCGGACAGGATTCCGATCGAAGTGTTCATGCCGGTCATGTAGTCGACGATGGAGGGGCCGACTTTCATGGGGCCGGCGCCGGGCTCGCCATCCATATGGCCGGTGACGCTCATCAGCCCGCCCATCGCCTGGAAGATCGCGTCATAGCCGGCGCGCGGCGCATAGGGGCCGGTCTGGCCGAAGCCGGTCACCGAGCAATAGATGATGCGCGGGTTGATCTTCTTGATCGATTCGTAATCGAGCCCGTAGCGCTTGAGATCGCCGACCTTGTAGTTCTCCATCATCACGTCGACGCCTTTGGCGAGCTCACGGATGATCTCCTGCCCTTCCGGTCTGGCGATATTGACCGTGACCGACTTCTTGTTGCGGTTGGCGCAGAGATAGAACGAGTTGTTGTTGTTCTCCTTGCCATCGGGGTCCTCCAGATAAGGGGGACCGAAGGCACGCGCGTCGTCGCCGGTGCCGGGACGCTCGATCTTGATCACCTCGGCGCCGAGATCGCCCAGCATCTGCGCCGACAAGGGACCCGCGAGCACACGCGTCAGGTCGAGAATCTTGATGCCCGAGAGTGGCAGAGCCGACATGAAAACTTCCTCCGCAGAAACTTATGCTCTTGTGGCGCGGGAACAGAGGTCCGGCCGCGCTGTCGAACAGCGGATACACTATTTTCCAACGGCGAGTACTGCGCTCTCGGCATGAAGCTATCCGCCTATCTTTAGGCGACCAGCGCGATCCGCGTCCCGTGATAAATTTTTCGTGTATTTTCAATAGCTTGAAAGCAGAGGACGCGTGCGGCGGGATCGGCTGACACAAGGCCGGGAGGCCGGTGCAGGCCTTGACGTGCGAGCAGGGTCGCGGCGGACGTGGCACGGTCTCGCCGCGGGTTTGACTATTCCGGCTGCAGATTGGCGGCCGCAACCACGCGACCCCATTTCGTGATTTCGGCATCAACGAATTTTGCGAATTCGCTGCCGAACAGTTTGCCCGGCTCGACGCCCTGGCTTGCGAACTTCTCCTTGATGGCGGGATCGGCAAGCACATCCCGGATCACGGTCACCAGCCTGTAGACGGCGGATTCGCCCGCTTGCGGCATGTAGAGGCCGAACCAGGCCGTGGCCTCGAAACCCTTCAGGCCTGCTTCATCGAGCGTCGGCACGTCCGGCAGCGTCGCCGCGCGCTCCCGGCCCGTCACCGCGAGCACGCGCAGCGTTCCGGCCGCAGCTCCAGGGATCACCGTCGGCAACGTGTCGAACATGATCGGCACATGGCCGCCGATCAGATCGTTCATCGCGGGGGCCGCTCCTTTGTAGGGAACGTGCACGATATCGACGCCCGCCATCTGCTTGAACAATTCGCCCGAGAGGTGATTGGCGCCGCCTACGCCGGAGGAAGCAAATGACAGCTTGCCCGGCTGCGCCTTCGCCATCGCGATCAATTCGCCGACGTTTTTGGCCGCGAAATCCCGACCGACCACCAATGCATTTGGCGCGGTCGCGATGACGGCGACGGTCGAGAATGCGGTGCGGGTATCGTAAGGCAAACTCTTCCGCAGGCTCGGGTTGATGACGTGATGTGTCGCGGTGAGCAAAAGCACGCTGCCGTCGGGCGGCGCCGCCGCGACCGACTGCGAGCCGATCACGCCCGATGCCCCGGCGCGGTTATCGACGACCACGGTGATGCCGTGCCTGATCTCGAGCGATTGCGCCACATAGCGCGCGAGAATGTCGGTCGTCCCTCCCGCCGGGAACGGCACGACGATCTTGATCGACCTTGGCAGATCCTGCGCCGATGCCATCGGCGCAGGGCCAAGGAAAAGCAGTGAGCAAGCGATCGCGACCAGCCTTCTCATCGTCCTATCCTCGCGCGCATTCGCGCAAGCCGCCGGCATCAGGCTGCCGCGGTTGCGACCGGAAACTCCACCATGGCTTCGCCGATGGCGACCTGCTCGCCATTCTGGTTCTTCACCATGACATCGATGAGTACCCAGCGGGATTTGGTCGTGACCTGTTTGGATTTGATGACGCCGGTGGGCTGGATCGTATCGCCGGGCCGCACCGGCTTGAGCCAGCGGGTCTCGAGGCGACGATGAATAGCGCTCGGCGGCGTTGCCCAATCGGTCAGCATGCGCGTGAGCAGGCCGAAATTGTTCATGCCATGCATGATGATGCCGCCGAAATTGGTCTTGCCGAAATTGCCCTTCATATATTCGTCGTCGAGGTGCAGCGGATTGTAATCGAGCGAGCCGTCGCAGAATAACCGGATCGACTCCCGCGACACCGCGAACCTCGGACCCTCGATGCCGTCGCCGGCCTTGAGCTGATCGAAACTGACTGTCATCGCTTGCCGCTCCTCACATCGGACGAATGGTCTGACCGCGACCCGAACAGATCACGTCGCCATGCTGATTGAAGAAGACGTTGTCGTGCACGACGAACAGCCGCTCGCGCCGGATGAACTTGTCGAGCGCGCGCGCCTGCAACGTGATGGTGTCACCCGGCCGTGCCGGAATGTTGTAGCTCCATGACTGCCCGGCATTCACGGTGCCCGGGCTTCGCATCCAGTCGTCGGTGGGCGTGCAGGCGAACATCAAGAGGATGTGGATCGAAGGCGGTGCGACCAGGCCGCCGTAAGGGCCGGCCTTCGCCGCGGCCTCGTCGAGATAGAGCGGATTGGTCTCGCCGACGGCCTTGCAGAACAGAGCGATCGCCTCCTGTGTCAGCTTGTACGGCAAGGTCTTGCGCGGCTCGCCGGGCACGATCTCGTCCCAGACCTTTCGCGATGTCGCGTCCTTCCAGAAATCGGTCTCGAAGTCTGCGCTTTGCGAGCTTGAGGCTTGCGCCATCCGCTCCACTCCCCTAATTGTTCGCCTGGCGAACTGTTCGTTCGTTATACGAACCACCACTAAACCACCCGGCCGGACCTGGCAAGGGCCAACCACGCATGCGCCATGAGCAAGGACAGTGATGAATTCGTGCGCTCGATCGCGCGCGGCTTTTCGATCGTCGAAGCGCTCGGAAAACCTCCGGGCCGCCACACGCTCGCCGAAGCCGCGCAGATCGCCGACCTCAGCCGTGCGACCGCGCGGCGGATCCTGGCGACGCTCGTCACGTTGAACTACTGCGCCTCCGACGGCCGCTATTTCTCGCTCAAGCCGCGGGCATTGGGATTAGGCCTGTCGTATCTCAACGCGCTGCCCTATTGGGGCTACGCCCAGCGCGCGCTGGAGGATCTGCGCAACGAGATCGGCGAATCCTGCGCGCTGGCGGTGCTCGACGAACGCGAGATCGTCTATGCGCTGCGGCTGCCTGCGCGGCGGATTCTGTCCACCAATCTCGGCATCGGCAGTCGCCTGCCCGCGCATCTCGTCTCGCTCGGCCGGGTGCTGCTCGCAGCGCTTCCACCGGAGAAACGCGCCGCCTATCTTGCGAGCGGCGACTTCAAGCCGGTGACACCGCGCACGGAGACCGATCCGCAGCGGATCGGCGCGATCCTCGGCCGCGTCGAGAAAGAAGGCTACGCCTGGGTCGATGGCGAACTTGACCCGGCCATCTGCGGCATCGCGGTGCCGCTCCGCGACCAGATCGGCGCAGTCGTCGCCGCCATCAGTATCAACATGATCTCGGGCGCGATGAGCGAGGCCGCCGCCAAGAAGAAATACCTGATCCCGCTGAAGAAGACCGCGCAGGACATTCGCAGCCAGATGGTTTCCGCGCGATAGCGAGGGATCAACGATCGGCGCTGATCCCTCGCGGCGATATCCACGGATGCGAAGTTAGGCCGCTGCGGCGTTGCGGCGCGCGGGCGCTTTTTTCCCCGTCGCCGCTTCGTTGATGATGCGAACGATCAGCGCTCGCGTATCCCGCTTGGCGAACTCATCGGCCAACGACGCGGCCCGCATGCGGTAGCCTGGCTTTTCGAGCACGGTCCGAACCGCCTCGCGCAGAACCCGCGGATCCGGCTGATTGGTCGCCAGGTTGATGCCGACGCCGGACCACGCGACGCGCGCGTTCACATCGGCCTTGTCTTCGGTCAGCCCGGCGCTGACGATCGGAATTCCATAGCTCATGGCCTGATTGACGCT
This sequence comes from Bradyrhizobium sp. Leo114, assembly GCF_055229415.2. Classification (NCBI taxonomy): domain Bacteria; kingdom Pseudomonadati; phylum Pseudomonadota; class Alphaproteobacteria; order Hyphomicrobiales; family Nitrobacteraceae; genus Bradyrhizobium; species Bradyrhizobium sp. Leo114. Next base: position 13,389 of record NZ_JBUYEN020000014.1, read on the forward strand.
GCCGTAGCCGCCATTGGTGACGAACACATCCGCCTTGCGCAGGATCCACTCGAACGGCAGGTAGCTGGCGACGCGGGCATTGGACGGAATCGGGCCGGGAATCGTATCGACCGGACGACCGCCGGTGGTCGCCACCACCAGCAGATCCGGCTCGTTCGCAAGGGCCTGGAGGGTCGGCGCGACGAGAAGACCGAAATTGTGATTTGCGACCGTCCCCTGCGTGACCAGCACCACCTTACGCGAGCCATCGAGGTCGGCGGCCCACGGCGGCACCGGCGCCTGGTTCGGGATGATCGGAGGCGTACCCACGAAATGAACCGTGGGCGGGAGCTTGCGCGGGAACTCGAAGCTCGGCACCGACAATTGCAGATAGGCATCGGCGAGCGCGACAACGGATTCGAACATCGGCATGGACAGCGGCCCCACGCCAAACTTCGCCAATACACCGTTCAGGCGCTCCGCCACGGGCTCGTTGACGATCCCGTCGAATTCCTGCGCGATGACGGCATACTTGTCGCGGTCAGCCTGGGTGGCAGCGGGCGGCAGCCCAAGAAACAGTGGCGCGCCATCATCGCGGGTCCAGTGCAGGATCGAAGTCCCGCAGAGAACGACGGGAGGCCGGTTTGCCCGCTGACCGAGCAGCATCGGAAGCACGCCGAAGATCATGTCATCGCCCACGACGACGTCGGGCCGGACGTCGCGCAACGCGAGCTGCAATCCGGCATGTTGCGCCGGTATGGCGTCCACGAACAGCCGTTCCATGGCGATGCGAAGCCATTGCGGTCCCGGCGCGATAGTCTTGAGCTCGGGAACGACCTCATCCATCACGCGCAGATCGAAGTCGGCACCGGCGGGAAGCGCCCGGAAGCCGGCACCGATGGCCTCTACCCGCGGCCGCAGCACGCTGCCGGTCAGGAATGTAACCTCGTGTTGCTCGTCGATGAGGCCGCGGGCGACTGCAAGCAGCGGATTGAGATGGCCGGTTGCAGGCGTCGAAGCGATGAGAACTTTCATTGTGATCCTCCAGCATGAACATCGGCGCGGAAGACCATCTCGCCTTGAGAAGGCCCGGCCGGCTCAAGGAGGACTCTGGCGAAGCATCGCTACGCTTCGACTTCGAACGGCGAGAGAATGGTTACGGCTGAAATAGGATTGAGTCAGCGGAGGGCAACTCACGTCACATTCGCGAGCACCCCCCGAGCGATATCGAACGGATGCGGCGCGAAGTTACGCAGCCGCGGCCTTGCGACGCGCGGGCGCTTTCCTTCCGGTCGCCGCTTCGTTGATGATGCGGACGATCAGCGATCGCGTATCGCGCTTGTCGAACTCAGCGGCCATCGACGCGGCCCGCGTGCGGTAGCCCGGCTGTTCGAGCACGGCCCGGACCGCCTCGCGCAGGGCCTTCGGATCCGGCTGATTGGTCGCCAGATTGATACCGACGCCGGACCACGCGATGCGTGCGTTCACATCGGCCTTGTCCTCGGTCAGCCCGGCGCCCACGATCGGGATTCCATAGCTCATGGCCTGATTGACGCTGCCATAGCCGCCATTGGTGACGAACACATCCGCCTTGCGCAGGATCCACTCGAACGGCAGGTAGCTGGCCACGCGGGCGTTGGAGGGAATCGCACCGGGGATCGTGTCGACGGGACGACCGCCGGTGGTCACCACCACGAGCAGATCCGGCTCGTCCGCAAGGGCTTTGAGCGTCGGTGCGACGAGAAGCCCGAAATCGAAATTGGCGAACGTTCCCTGCGTGACCAGCACCACCTTGCGCGAGCGGTCGAGTTCACCGGCCCATGACGGCACCGGCGCCTGATTCGGAATGATCGGAGGCGTACCGACGAAATGGACCGTGGGTGGCAGCTTTCGCGGAAACTCGAAGCTCGGCACCGACAGTTGCAGATAGGCATCGGCCAGCACGACGACGGACTCGAAGAGAGGCACGGACAACAACCCGACGCCCAGTCCGGCCAAGAGCTCATTTATGCGGCGCGTCGCGGGCTCGTTGACCACGCTGTCATACTCCTTGGCGATGACGGCATAGCTGTCACGATCGGCCTGTGTGGCTGCAGGTGGCAGTCCAAGGAAGAGAGGCGCACCGTCCTCACGAGTGGCGTGCAGGATCGAGGTTCCGCATAGCACCACGGGAGGACGGCTTGCCCGCGGACCGAGCAGCATCGGAAGCACACCAAAGAACATGTCGTCGGCCACGACGACATCGGCCTGGATTTCGTGCACCAGCTGCCGCAAACCGGCAAGTTGCGCTGGCATGGTGTCGACAAAAAAGCGCTGAAGGGCGATGCTCAACCATTGCAGCCCCGGCTCGACATTCTTGAGCTCCGGCACGGCCGCATCCATGTCCCGGAGATCGAGGTCAGCGTCGGCGGGAAGCGCCCGGAATTTCGCACCGATTGCCTCTACCCGCGGCCGCAGCGCGCTGCCGGTCAGGAATGTAACATCGTGTCGTTCGTCGATAAGGCCATGGGCCACCGCCAGCAGCGGATTGAGATGGCCGGTTGCGGGCGTGCAGGCGATGAGAACTTTCATGTGATCCTCCAGCGTGAACGATCGGCGCGGTGGGACCTTCTCGCCTCGAGAAGGCCCGGCCGACTCACGGAGGACTTTGGCGAAGCGTCGCTACGCTTCGGCTTCGAACGGCGACCGAATGGTTACGGCTGAAATGAAGTTGCACCGCGCTGACCGCTACGCTTCGGAAGGCTTCGCAAGCGGAGCTTCGGCTACCGCGTCGTCGTTCGCGGCCGGCCTTCTGGTCCGCAGCAGCCGCAGAACGAACACGAAGAAGGCCGGGACGAAGAAGATCGCGAGAACCGTCGCGGAGATCATGCCGCCGAGAACGCCGGTGCCGATGGCGTTCTGGCTGGCCGCGCTGGCGCCTGATGCGATGGCGAGCGGCACCACGCCGAGCGTGAAGGCGAGCGACGTCATGATGATCGGCCGGAACCGGACACGAGCGGCGTCGACCGCGGCATCAGCCAGCGATCTGCCTTCCGCGTAGTAGTCCTTGGCGAACTCCACGATCAGGATGGCGTTCTTTGCCGACAGGCCGATGATCGCGATCAGTCCGACCTTGAAGTAGAGGTCGTTTGGCATTCCCCGGAGCATCACGGCCAGGACGCAGCCGATCACGCCGAGCGGCACGACGAGCATGACCGAGAGCGGGATCGACCAACTTTCATAGAGGCCGGCGAGCAGCAGGAAGACGAAGAGGATGCTGAGGCCGAACAGGATCGGCGCCTGCGATCCCGATTTGATCTCTTCCAGCGACTGACCGGTCCATTCGGAGCCGATACCGTTCGGCAGCTCCGAAGCGAGGCGCTCCATCTCGGCGATCGCCGCGCCCGACGAATTGCCTGGAGCCGGCTCGCCCGCGATGCGCACCGTGGGGTAGCCGTTGTAGCCAACGATCTGCGGCGATCCCTTCTGCCACTGGGCCATGGCAAACGAGGACAAAGGCACCATGCCGCCGCCCGCATTGCGGACGTTGAGCTTCAAGAGATCCTCCACCCGCAGGCGGCCGTGATCCCGCGCCTGGATGATGACCCGCTGCATACGGCCGGCGTTCGGAAAGTCGTTGATGTAGGACGATCCGAGGTTAGCCGTGATCGTGTTGTTGATGTCGGCGAAGGTCACGCCGAAGGTGTTGGCCTTCTCGCGATCAATAACAAGAAGAACCTGCGCCGCATCCGACAACCCTTCAATGCGAAGGCCCGCGAGCACCGGGCTCTTGCCGGCCTTCTCCATCAGCTCGGCCGCCGCGTCCGTGAGCGCCGCCTGACCGAGGCCATTGCGATCCTGAAGACGGAAGACGAAGCCGCCTGTCGTGCCGAAGCCGTCGATCGGGGGCGGCGAAAGCGCGAAGCTGGTGGCGTCCTTCAACGCAAACAATTGCCCGTTGGCGCGATCGGCGATCGCCTGGGCGGATTGGCCCGCGCCGCGCTCGCTCCAGTCCTTGAGGGTGACGAACATCAAGGCGGCGTTGGCGCCGTTGCCCGAGAAGCTGAAGCCCTGAATGGCCACGATATCGCGCACGGCAGGCTCCGTCTTGAAAATCTCCTCGATCTGCTTGATCGACGCCAGTGTCCGGTTGGCGCTGGCTTCGGGCGGGCCCTGGATATCAACGACCAGAAAGCCCTGATCCTCGTTCGGGAGGAAGGCGGTGGGGAGGCTGACGAAGAAGTAACCGAGGCCAATGACCAAAGCGAGATAGATCACCATCATGCGCCCGGCCCGCCGCACGATGCCGCCGGCAGCGTCGGTGTAGCGATCGGTCAATGCTTCGAATTTGCGATTGAACCAGCCACCAATCCCCTTCTTCTCATGATGACCAGGCTTGATCGGTTTGAGGAACGTCGCGCAAAGCGCCGGGGTCAGCGACAGCGCCAGAAATGCCGAGAACAGGATCGAAACCACCATGGTCAGGCTGAACTGGCGATAGATGATGCCTGTCGAACCAGGGAAGAACGCCATCGGGATGAAGACGGAAGACAGAACGAGCGTGATCCCGAGGATGGCGCCCGTGATCTGTTTCATGGCCTTCGTGGTGGCGTCCTTCGGTGAAAGCCCCTCCTCCGCCATGACGCGCTCGACGTTCTCGACGACGACGATGGCGTCATCGACGAGGATGCCGATCGCCAGCACCATCGCGAACATGGTCAGGACGTTGATCGAAAAGCCCGCCGCCAGCATGACCGCGCCGGTGCCGAGCAATGCGATCGGCACCACCAGCGTCGGGATCAGCGTGTAGCGGAAGTTCTGCAGGAAGACGAACATCACCACGAAGACGAGCACGACCGCTTCGAGCAGCGTCTCCAGGACCTTCTTGATCGAGGCAGACACGAAGGGACTGGTGTCGTACGGCACCGAATATTTCACGCCCTGCGGGAAGAACCGCGACAATTCCTCCATCTTCGCCTGGACCGCACGCGACGTCGCGACTGCGTTGCCGGTTGCGGAAAGCTGGATGCCCACAGCGGCGCTCGGCTGACCGTTCAGGCGGCTGGAGAAGTTGTAGTTCTCCGCGCCGAGCTCGAGGCGGGCAACATCCTTGAGCCGAACCGTACTGCCATCAGGGTTTGCCCGCAGCACGATGTTGCCGAATTCTTTGGTATTGACGAGCTGTCCCTTGACGAGAACGGTCGCCGTCAGGTCGGTGGTGACCGGATTGGGCGATGCGCCGATCTGCCCGGCCGCGACCTGCGCGTTCTGCGCCATGATTGCGCCGTTGATGTCGGCGGCGGTCAGCCCGAGGCCGACCATCTTGTCCGGATCGATCCAGACGCGCATCGCGCGCTGAGCGGCAAACAACTGCGCGCGCCCCACTCCGCCAAGACGGCGCAGTTCGCCAAGCACGTTGCGACTGAAGTAGTCGCCGAGCGCGACTTCATCGAGCTTGCCATCGGTGGACGTGAGCGACACGATCATGAGGAAGCCGGCCGAAGCCTCTTCCACGGTCACGCCCTGCGCGGCCACCGCCGCCGGCAGTCGCGATTGAATTCGCCGCAGCCTGTTCTGCACGTCGACCGACGCCTGCTCGATGCTGGTGCCGGCCTCGAAAGATACGTTGATGCTGATCGAGCCAGACGTGTCCGACGTCGATTCGAAATACATCAATCTGGCGGCGCCATTCAGTTCCTCCTCGATCAGGCGCGTGACGCCCTGATAGATTTCCTGCGGCGAGGCCCCTGGATACGACGTCGAAATCGTCAGTTGCGGCGGCGCGACCTTGGGGTACTGCGCGACCGGCAGCAGCGGAATCGCGATGACACCGGCAATGCAGATGAACAGGGCGAAGACCCAGGCAAGGACCGGCCGCCTGATGAAAAACTGAGCCATCGGATCACCTCGCCCGGCTGGTCGGCTGGTCGGCGGAGATTTCTGCTTCCCGATCGGCAGGCTTCCATGGCTCCGGGACAACCTTGCCGCCCACCCGCACCTTCTGCACGCCATCGACGACGACGCGCTCGCCTTCCTTCAGGCCGGACTCGACGATCCATTCCGAACCGAGTGCCTGTCCAAGCTCGACGTCACGCGTCTCCGCAATCCCGCCTTCCGATAGGAGGTAGACCTGCGCCCTGCCGTCGCGTGCCCGGGTCACGGCACGCTGAGGTATGGTGATGGCGCCCTCGCGAACCGCCTGCGCAATGCGCACGCGAACATACATGCCCGGTAACAGGTCGTGTTTCGGGTTCGGGAATTCGGCGCGCAGAGTGACCTGCCCGGTGGTGGAATCGACGCTGGCGCTGGCGAACAGCAATCGCCCCGCTTCCGCATAGAGGCCGCCGTCGTCGAAAACGAGTTCGACCCGAGCCTCTCCCGGCGCCGGGCTGGCGAGCTTGCCTTCCTCAACGGCGCGCTTGAGCGTGAGCAGGTCTTGCGCCGACTGCGTGAAGTCGACATAGACGGAATCCACCTGCTGGATCAGTGCCAGATTCTGCGTTCCATCGGCGGTGACGAGCGCGCCCTCGGTGACCAGGGCGCCGCCGATGATGCCGCTGATGGGCGCGCGAACCTCGGTGTAATCGAGATTGATCTTCGCCTCGGCGAGCGCGGCTTCGGCCAATGCGACGTCGGCATCGGCCTGGGCAAGGGTCGCAGTTGCCGCATCCAGGTTCACGCCGCTGGTGGCGTCGCGGTCGTGAAGGGTCTTCTGGCGCTCGAACTGCTGTTTCGCATTTTGCTGAACGGCCTTGGCGCGCCGCAGCGAGGCTTCGGCGCTCGCCACGCGCACCTGGAACAGCTTCGGATCGATGCGGTACAGGACGTCGCCTTCCTTGACCGGAGTGCCCTGCGTGAACACGCGCGCCTGAAGGATTCCGGAGACACGCGCGCGAACCTCGGAGATGCGCGTCGCAGCGATGCGGCCCGGAAGCTCGTTCACGACCGGAACGGGATGCGCCTTGAGTTCGATCACGCTGACCGCAGGCGGCGGCAGTTCCGCGCCTTGCTGCGCGGCAACCCCACCGATCGTTAGCGCAAGGAACGCCGCCGCTGCCAGATAAGTCCTCACGCGCGGCAGAGGTCTGCTGCTGTACATGTCTTGATTTCCTTGAGTGTCAGCCAGTTGTCGGCGGCATCAGCTTTCGTCGGGATAGGACGTGTAAATCGTCCTGATGCCCGCCAGGATTTCGGATCGCTCGGCTGCGTCCCACTGGTGGAAGCCGAAGAGTTCGGTGCAGTAAAAGCCGGTCAGCGCCAGGTAGGCCATCAGCGCCGCTTTCGGCCGCAGGCCCGCGGCCATCGCGCGCAGGTCGGCCAGGGTCCAGTCGCGCATCTGCTCCTGGATCTTCTCCTCGCTCGACATCGAGGCACTGATCGCGAGCGCGACCGCCTTGTCCCGATCGTCGGGAATTCGCTCGGCCACCGCGATCCGGCCGAACAGTTCGGGATGCGGCGCGCCGGCGTTCTCCGCCACGCTCGCTTCGATGCGCTCAAGCTCTACCTTGACGCGGCGGTCGATCAACGCCTCCAGCAGCGCGCTCTTGGACCTATGGTCGTAGACGACCCGCGACTTGCTGACGCCAGCTTCCTGGGCCACCGCATCGATCGAGAGCCCCGCGGCCCCGAGACGGATAACCACCCGCTCCGCGGCATCGAGGATATCGTCGGTCGTGATTTTGCGTGTCCTGGACAACTGGCGCTCCGTAACCGTTCGAGTACGAACGTTCGTGTTTTAATTCAAGTAAAGATTTGCTGATATCAGACGATTTGGCAGGTATCGGTTGTCGTGCCCGGCCTCAAAGACGGCCAACTCGCGCACAACCGATTGAAATATTTAAGTATTCTGTGTTCGCCGGGTATTCCTTGGCGCCATCCGCCGATCGGACGCCGCCCCGGGCTCGCAGGACCAGCGCGAGTTCGCGACGTCCGCGATGGGTCCGAAGTCAGCCCTTTTTCTTTTTGGCCGGCTTAGCCGCCTTGACCGGCTTTGCCGCCGGCGGCTTTTCTTCGGCGGCCTTCTTCATCGATCGCGCATAGCTGTCGGCCACATTCTCCGCCGTGATTTGCAGCCTTCTCGCCGCCGCCGCTGCCGACGCGAGCGTGTTCTTGGCGAGGTGTTTATGGCGTTCCTTGGTCTCTTTGTCCTTGGCCTTGACGGCCATTCCCATCAGACGGCCATGCTGCTTCCTGGCGGCATCAGTGATCGCCTTGGCCTGCTTCTTTGCCATCGACCGAATCAGAACGTCCAAATCCCCTGCCGCCATTTCTCTTCCCTGCGCTCAGATCTCGCGCAGCGTGATACACTGGCCTTCCTTTCCGATCAATTTACGGAGCGCACCTGGCGCACATGGATTGCCGAGCGGCCGGACTCCGAGGAAGGACAGCAGTTCAAGTGCAACCGACGACGCGCCAGGCGAAGTTGCGAAGCGGCGTCGATCGCCATTGAAAACCCCCGATGCCTGCCGCAAGCGTAGACTTTAAAAATATTTTGGTGATGAAAACCCTGATGGTCAGCAAGCGAAAAGAGCTCCCTGAACGGCCCGGCCATTCCTCTTTCGGGAATGATCCGAAAATCCAAATGCCTGCCCGCGTTTACAGAAGCGGTAACAGGCTGTCTTCTCAATGCGCGCACGCCCTCGATTTTGACCGGCAAGCGTCCCCATGACTCTGCGCGGCTGCAGCCAAGCGGCCACAGCCTCTCACTCGCAATTCGCGTGAATGCGCATGTCGCGCGGCGTCATGCCGTAGTAGTTTCGGAAGGCGCGATAAAATGTTGCAAGGCTATCGAAACCACAGGCATAGGCGACATCCGCGACGGGCCGTGACGGCGCCATTGCCAGCAGTTCGCCAGCTTTGCGCACCCGCAAGGCCGTCAGCGTGCGCGAAAATGAGAGCCCCGTCGGCTCGAACAACACATGAACCTGCCGCAGCGATATTCCGAGCTCTTGCGCGACGGCCGCGGGCGACAAGCCCGGCTGGTGGAGATTGCGGACGAGAATGTCGCGCGAGGCATAGTAGAAGCCCGAACGCAGCGCCGCGCGACACTCGGGCATTCCAGGCAAAAGACGGCCCCGCGCCAGCATGGCCAATCTTGCGACATGCGTGATCTCTGCCGACGGATCGACGACATCGCGCGGCTCCTGCGTCAACGCATGAAACAGCGCGGAGAGTGCCCTGAAGAAAGGACTCTTCTGCAACAGCGTCGCCGCGAAAAGATCATGAGCCGGCGCGCCCAGCAGAAGATCGCCACTTAAGCGGATCTTCAGCATCAGGAAGTCGAAACCGTCCGAACGCTCGGGCGTCCCCTCGAAGGGAGTGTCGGAATGGTTGATGACGATGTCGCCGTCGGCCACACGATGCCCCCGCCCCCGGCCGACATCCATCCAGCCGGCCCCGCGCGTCTGCCACGCAATGCACAGGCTGTCGGCCGGCGTGCGCGCGATATCGCCGCTGGTCCGGCTGACCCGATAGGACGAGGCATGCATCCGCGAGACGATCGCGCCTCCGATATCATCAGCGGAAAATCGCCCCTGAAAGTCGGCGCGGCGCTCGGCCGGCAGCTCGATCGTGACACCGAACAGGCCCTTTCCGCGCACCTCGCGCCAGTGATCGAAGCGATGCTCGGGATCGATGTCGTCGGTCGTAAAGCTGAGCACAGGGGTCTCGTCGTCCAAAAGGAATGAAAAACGTCGTTGTCTCAAAACGGGGCGAGATCGGTGTGCCGGTACCCGGGGGGCCCCGAACCGATCCCATACTTTTCCGGAACACCGTCTCGCCCCGCCCGCCCGCCGGCGCGCAGCCCCACGGCAACCGAAAAGGCGGGGCGCATTGGTCCCATGATGGCGGTCAGGTGTCCTGATGCGGGGCCCGTGGCATTCTGAAGTTTTTCTGATATTTTCTGAATGAGCCGCCACAGCACGGATCTTCCGACATTTCCGGCGGGTTGAAGCAGTTTCGGGGGCTGGGTGTTTCGTTTTGCCGGATTTGAGCTCGATCGGGAGCGCGCCGAGTTGCGCGGTCCGGATGGCGAGGCGATCAAGCTCAGGCCGAAAGCGCTTGAGATGCTGCAGCTATTCGCCGCCAATGCAGGCCGGGTCCTGAGCAAAGAAGAGCTGATGGAGGCGGTCTGGCCGAACGTCCATGTCGGCGAAGACAGCCTGTTCCAATGCATCCGCGAGATTCGCACCGCGCTGGGCGATGACCGGCGCCAGACGATCAAGCTCGTGTCCGGCCGCGGCTACCTGTTCGCCGCCGAGGTGTCGGTTAAACCGCCAGCACCTGCCGTTGCCGTGCAGGCAAGCGCCGAGCCAATCGCAAGCGCGGAACCCGCGAACGAGATTACAACACCGCGGCGACTATTCGGCCTACGCCGGCCGGTGGCTGCGGCCGCCGCAGCGGCCCTCTGCGTGATTGTCGGGTTTGCGGTGGCCGCTCCGACCTTCCGTCCTGATCTCATGTTCAAGCGGTCGCCGCCGACCATTGCGCTAACGCCGATCGTCGATGCGAGCAACGACCCCCGAGGGGCCGGCATGGCGGCGGCTGTAACCGACCGCCTGACCGATGGCTTGGCCAGGGTCGACAATATCCGCGTGGTCGCCCCGGGGGCCGTCGCAGTGGCAGCGGCGCCCACGTCCACGTCCTCGGCACAGTCGGACTTCGTACTGAATGGCGAACTGGAGAGAGGCCCGCAATCGTGGATCTTGCGGGCACGCATGATCCAGACCAACACCGGCGAGGTCCAGGCGGTCGCTACGGCTTCGGTCGACGCCACCGAATTGGACATGCAGTTGCAGCAATCGCGGCTCGCCGCGGGAGCAGGTCATGCGCTGGCACGGCGCCTTAACGCGCTTCTGGAATCCGGCGCCCATCCAGCCGCGACCGGCGACGCCAAAGTTGCGATCGAGCAAGCCACAGCCTCGATCAATCGAACGACACGCGAACGTTTTGCCGCCGCGCAGACCATGCTGGAAAAAGCGCTCGCCGCCGATCCCGTCAATACCGAGCTGCAGATCGCGCTGGCCGCCCTTCAGTTGCGCGGGATTCAAATGACGTGGTACGCGCCGGCCGAACGTGCGGCGGCGGAGCGCAACGCCGGATCGCTGCTGGAGCGCGCGCGGCAGACGACGCCACGTTACATTCCGGTGCTGGAAGCCTATTGCCGCTTCCTGACTGCGACCAACGAGTTCGTTGAAAGTCTGGTGGCTTGCGCGAAAGCATTGAGTTTTGATCCGTGGAACGGGCTCGTTCTCTACCACATCGGCCTGGCGCAGCTTCAATTGGGGCGCTTCGAGGACGCACTGGCAACATTCAAGCAGGCCGATCGCTTCGACACGCCGGAAGTTTCGCGCTGGACCTGGATGCTCGGGGCGGGATGGACCGCCCTGCTCATGGGCCGCAACGAGGAAGCGGTGTCCTGGCTGCAGCGGTCGATCGCCATCACGCCGGCGTCGGGACGCCCCTATATGCTGCTGGCCGTAGCCTATCAGCGCCTGGGCCAGCCGGACGAGGCAAGGACGGCGATGGCAAAGGCCATGGCGTTGAGGCCCGATTCGACGGCGCTCAACATCGGACTGCCAACTCGGAATGCCAGCCCGGCTTTTCTCGCGATGGGCGAGCAAACCATGCAGACGCTGCTCGAGCTCGGATTGCCGGAACGCTGACGAGAGCGCAAAGCGTCGTCGGTGTCTTTCCGTGGTCTGGCGCGACAATCCAGCAATAATAAAGACGCGGCGGAATCGCTTCCGCCGCGCCCGATTCTCGTGCTCGCTGGTCCAGGGCTGAGAGCGCCCCGATGCCAAGCTTTGGACTGCTTAGCGGGCGATCCCAGCGAGGTGACAGCGCTTGAGATAAGACACTGGATCACCTCCTTTCATTGTTGATGGGACACGCAATATAGGGAGCCGATCCGCGCCTGTTAAGGCCGCAAGGCGGACCGGCCGGAACCCGGCTGTTCGTAACGCCTCACGGTGGTTGAGGCAGCCCTTCCGGCGTGATAGTGGATCGTTCATATGCGGGTGTAGCTCAATGGTAGAGCAGCAGCCTTCCAAGCTGAATACGAGGGTTCGATTCCCTTCACCCGCTCCAGCGCTCAGCACCAAAAATCACGATAAAACAACGCGTTGCATGTACTTTCGCATGCGGTCAAATCCGCAGGCGGCGTAGCTATTGGGGTTTCTGCAAACGGACCCGGAGCGGAAATCCTTGGTTCGACATTTGCCGCTTTGGCATAGCGCAGCACTCCATTTGCGATCATTTTTCCGAGGATCAGCTACGGGAGTGGATAAGCTACGGAGGCAAAAAATGAAGCGATCGATTGCCTTGTCGGCATCGCTGATTGTTGGTTTCTCGGCTGCGAGCACTGGAAGCGCGAGCGCCGTAATTTACTGCCAATCCGTTGGCTATCCCGCCAATTGTGTCGTTCGGCCCGGCGTCATCGTGCCGCCAACCCGTGACCTCCGCAGAATGCCACCAGCAATCAATGCCTACCCGAGCGGCATTTTAAGGCAGGACTTGTTCGACAGGAATAACCCGAACAACCTGCGATCGGATTGGCCCAGTCCACCCGCTCAACCGGCCCAGTTCTGAAAGCAGCGCCGCAGCGCCGTCGTGGCTGTATACGGCCCAGATCAGAAGCCGACATCCTCGTTCATGTAGAAGGTGTTGAGGATGGATATCCGAGGCCGATCGGTCTTGATGGGCGGGCGGCCGTGCCAGCTCATCTTTGCCAGCGAGTGATAGGCTTTCAGGACCACGAACGCGTAGCCGAGGTTGGGCAGGAAGGGGATGGTTTTCACAGGCTCGAGGCAATAGGAGCCGACGTGAAACAGGCCCCTGAGGGAAGCCTGATAAAGCGTGGTGCCGAGCGCTTCCTGGCTGCTGTCGCCCGGGCAATAGAGCTGCATCGTTACAACCTTTTTGCGCGTGTCCGGATGCGGCTTGATCTGGTAGCCGTCCCGGTCCCAGTAGAGCACCGGCTTCGCGACCAGCTTCAAATCATCGGGGCGAGGCACCTTGTCGCCGCGAGCACGAATTTCGAGCCCGTCATGCAGTCTGTCCCGTACAGCATGCTCGACCTCCATCGAGGTCAACATGACCGATACCGCAGCCCATGCGGGTCGCAGTGACGGATCGATCTTCTCTACGTTCTCGCCATAGAGCCGCAGCGCCATGCGGGTGCCCGTGCCAGTGATCGGATCATATCCATCAGTGGGAATGCTCCGCACCAGATCCCGGTAAAAATCTGCGGGAAAGAAATCGCGGAAGACGATATGGGGGAAGGGTAAAGAGAAATGGTCCGCCGTCTCGATGCTGGCCACCGCGTGGGCGGTGAGCTCGCCGACTAGATCAGAAGGAGCTGTCTCCGCAAGTGCCACCATAAGGACACCTCAGAACACGCTTACACTTTAACTTGCTTGTTGAATTCCCGTCTTGCGGCCAAAACAAGGCGCGAGCGGCCATCGTGCACAAAAATGAAGGACGCGGCGGCTCAGAATGGGTAGCCCAACCACGACGATTTGTCGGATTCAGTCTGCCGCAAGCGTCCTTTGCCCGGCCATCTAGCAACGAGAGGTACCGATGCTCTACGCCATCCTGGCCTATCACGTCGAAACGGAGGTCATGTCCTGGACGCCGGAGGAAGATGCCGCGCTGATGGCGGACCTGCATAAGGTCCATGACCGCTTGACCAAGGAAGGCCGCCTCGGGCCGGCGGCGCGGCTCGGCGAGACCGGAAAAGCCCGCACCTTGCGCGGTCCGGGCGCCGGCGTCGTGATCGACGGCCCCTTTGCCGAGACCAAGGAGCAACTGCTTGGTTTTTACGTCGTCGACTGCACCAGCGAGGACGCCGCAATCGAAGCCGCGCGCGACCTGCGTCGGGTGAATCCAACGGCCGTGTACGAGATCCGGCCGATCACGCTCTATCTTCCGGGCACGGCCTTTCCACTGACGGAGGCCGTTGACGACAGCGAACCCTCTTAGTCGCAGACCCCTCGCGCTCGCCGGACTGTATCGGACGGATACAGGCCAAATGCGGAGCGGTACAACGCTGCAAAACGGCCCATGTGAGTAAAACCCCACTTCAGTGCAACTTCGCTTACCGGAAGCAGGTTCTCTGGTCGCGATAGCTCATCGTGGATCGCCTCAAGTCGAATTCTTCGCAAATATGCGACAGGCGTCGTGCCATGGATTCTACGAAATCCCGATTCTAGCGATCGGCTGCTAACACCAACCGTCCCAGCAATATCGGCTATCGTAAGCGGCAGATGAAGATTGGCGCGCATATACTCGATAGCCCGCCTGATGTAACGAGGGGGCGCATCCAGTGGGTAGCGGCTCAACCGGTCGATCAGCCGATGGGGGACATTTTCAAGTATGAGCTGTATCGCAGCTTCTGACAGCAGAGCGCTGGCTTTCGGAGAGCGTGCCAGGATCCCGTCATACAAGCCGGTCGTGCTGGCACGAACAAGCTGAAAAAGGATCTGCCCGGCGCCGGTAGACAAATCGACTGTTGGTGTCAAATTGAGATCTTCCAGTGCTGTGCTCCCGAACGTCGCAGACAGCGCCTTTGTAACCATACCCGTATGCAACGTTAGCGTTACACTTGAGTATCTCCCATCCACCGCTTCGACCCTCTGCTCTTGCAACGTCGGAAGCGATACGATGGCGATTTCAGAGGGTGTTCGTTGCACGTTCCTTCCTGAAATGAGCATTTCGGCCTTGCCCGCATTCAGTAAGCTTATCGCAAGCTCTCCCGATGAATTCTCGTATGAATAGCGCCAATCCCAACCAGCAGAAAGTTCCGCCCTTACGACGTCAATTCCTGCTCCAACTGCAACATCCGCATGCCAACGAAATGATTTGCCAGGCCTCGGCGAGGAGCGGGCATTGATCCCGTGAGGTTGGAGTATTTCAAGCAACTCTTGAAACGAAGATCCTGATCGCGTGGGAGGTGCGGCGAGTACATCTTCGTTCATGCAAATCCTGACCATTGGACTTTTGCTGGACGCGAACCGATCTCACCCGCCAGACCGAGTATCCATCGTTCGGGGGCGTCCGCCGGAGGCACAGACCCGCGTCACCACGCTGGCACAGCTTTGGCAAACTCAGGTCGAGGCCTCTTTCTATCAATTCTTTCTCTCAATATCCAATCGTCGAACGAAACATCCAGATCGCGCAACCGAGTCGCGAAAGATAAGATTCGATTTAATTCGTGGGGCCTCTATTCCGAAAAAGCGCCGATCCATTCCCGCAGCGCTCGTTGAAGGCGGGCTCCGCCTGCGGGTGAACGTAGCAAGCCGAGCGTCGGCGTTTGCTGCGTCGGCCAGATCGCCGATCGCTTGCAGGATCACTCCGTGCACTAGCCAAAATCCGAATGCCTCCATCCAGAATGCGAAGGCATCCATGGACTCACGGCGCGTTTGGTCTCAATCCTCCCGACTTACTCCAACAGGTTATGAAAGCATGCTTACAAGAATAACTTGCGTGTTCACGCTCATGGCTCTGTCGTCTATGCCCGCACTGGCCGATGGCTGCGCAGAGCACTTCCAGAGCACCGGCGTTCCGATGGTGACGGGCATGACCCACAAGACTTGGATGATTTTCCCATCAGTCAATCCCAGTGTCGCCCTTGACAAGGTTTCCCGGGCCGTTCTGGCAGAGGGCTTTGTCGGTGTGAACGTGGACAAAAAGCTTGGCACGCTGACCACTCAGCAAGAAACAACCGGATCCGGCCGACCACAAACGTTGCAAGTCGTCGTCCGCAAGGAAGGCAGAGGTAGCCGCGTCGATGCGGTCTTCGTCTTGCCGCCCGGACAATTGGCTCCGGGTGTCAGCAATAACCTGTGCCGCGTCGTGGACGCAGCCGGCCAATAAACACCGCCCATCTGTGAACTTAAGCTGACGCGCGAATTGTAACCGGCCGTGCGTGTACGGTCTCGCCCGGGCCGAGGCCAGGCGAGCCCGTAATCCATGTTCAGGAATCGGGAGGCAGGCGCCGGCCTGCGCCCACAGGAATGAAGCAGGAGATTCGATGCGCATCGATCACATTTTGAAAGTCGTTTTGATGGCCACCACCGGTGCCGTGGCGCTTTCAGCCTCCGCGATTTCGGCTCCGTTACCGACCGGCACGGGTCTTGCGGCCGCGGTCCCGGCATTCACCCAGAAGGTCTGGTGCCGTTACGGACAGTGCTATGACAACGGCGCCGGTGTTGGCGGACTGGTCGGCGGCCTCATCGGCGGCGCCATCGCGGCCGGTGCGGCCACTGCCGCCGCGCAGCAGGAAGCCGCCGCTGCCGCCGCCGCCCAGCAGCACGCGGCCTCTTGCGCGCAGCGCTACCGCTCCTACGATCCAGCGACGAATACGTACGTGGCAAAGGGCCGGCGGTATCCCTGCCAGTAAGTTCTTTGAGATGCAGTCGCGACTGCATCCGGTTTCGGGGCTGCGGTGTGACACCGCCGCCCCTTTTTTGTTTGCTGGGGCCTGCGATAAGAGATTGGCGGTTCGCCGGGCAGGCGGAGAGGTCTGGCCGATCGCTTCGTTCCGAGCACACGTCGACGCGATCATCTCATCCGCGCTTCTGCTCGGAAGCGACAGCAAGGAGAAACTCCGCGAGTGCCTGCTTTCCAGCCTCTTCCGCCGCGCGCTGGGACGAATATCCATCTCCGGTCACTCTGACGCCCATCGGCGCGCCTCTGCGCTTGATTTCCCAGCGCCACGCGGAGCGACATTCGTCGCTGAGGGTCACGATGTAGTATTCGCGCTGGAACACGAGGTGGCTGGTGTCGTGCAAAGCCGGCCCCGTTACGCCGATAGCGGCGGCGTCGCATCCGCCGGCAGCGCACCAACCTTTTTCAGCAGCGGAACGTCAGCCGGACAGGGACCGCCGACACTGACGACATGGCTGCCACGATCGGCTGCGACCGCATGCTTGACGCCGACGGGCACGTGGACGACGCAGCCGGCATGGAAGGGCAGCGAGATGTTATTGGTGTAGTCGTGAATCGTCCCCTCGCCTTCGAGGATGAAGATCGTGTCCTCCGACTGGGTATGGATGTGGGGGACGTTGGCCTCGCCGGGTTCGAGGCAGACATAGTTGAGATTCGCCTGCCAGGCGCCGACGCCGGGCCAGATCACGAAGCGCGCGTCCTTGGAGATCAGCGGCAGACGCAGCGTCGGATGGTCGCGATGAAACAGGCGAATGGCCATGGTCTAGCTCGCTGCGATCGTTGAGTTGGGATTGGCATCCGCCGGGCACGGCCCGCCGATCACCTTGATGCCGGCTGCGCCCGCCTCGATACGATAGCGATCGCCGGCATCGATATGGACCATGTGCCCTTCGGCCACCTCATACCGCGAGCCGCCGGCCGTATCGACGATCGCGCCCTCGCCCGCGATCACGTAGTACACGCAGTCGGACGCATGGCGGAGGTCGATGGTGCGCGCATTCTGCTGCAGCGATACCAGCTGAAAACTGCGGAACGCGGCGCCATTATGCGGCGACAGCACAACCTTCGCGTTGCCCTCGCCCTCCACGATCGGTATTTCTGGACATCCGGCGGCGCTGTCGATGACTCGAACCTGGGAAAACCTGAGATTGGCCATCGCCGCCTATTTTTTGATCCAAACTAAAGTGTTTTTAGTATATTCAAAATCACAAGACACGCAACGTCTTCTTTGCGAAGACCAGGACGAACGGCGCCGGGAGCGTCAGCACATGAGCCAATCCGAGACCGACACGAATGCCGATCTTGCCCATCTGTCGGAGGAAATCGCCGAAACCACCGCGAACACGCTTGCGGCGATCGGCGTGCGCATCCGCGAATTGCGGCAGGCGCGCGGACTGACGCTGCAGGAGCTCGCCGACGTCTCCGGCCTCAGCACCTCCATGCTCAGCCTGGTCGAGCGCGGACGCGCCTCGCCCTCGATCGGATCGCTGATCGTGATCGCGAGCGCGCTCGGCGTCACGATGTCGGATCTGCTCGTCAGCGGCAGCCTTGCCGAGGAGAAGATCGTGGTGCGCGCGTCCGAGGCGCGCGTGGTCGAGACCGCGCAGCATGTCGTGCGGCGGCTGATGCGGGAAGACCGCAGCCGCGGGGTCTCCGTCGCCGTCAACGAATATGCCCCGCATACCGGCAGCGCCGAGCATCCGATCACCCATGACGGATTCGAATATGGCTTCGTGCTGCAGGGAGAATTGACCGTCGAGGTCGACGGCATCAAGCACGTGCTGCGGCAGGGCGATCTCATCGCCTATAGCTCGCGCCGCAAGCACAAGCTCTGGAACCACGGCAAGACCAAGGTCCGCACGCTCTGGTTCAATCTCGATCGCGATTGAGGCCCCCTTATCATCGGCCTCCGCGCAGGATGGCGTGCAGGCGGCCGGGCGTGATCGGAAGCTGCGCGACTGCGCCGGGCTTTTGAATCGCAGCGTCGATGGCCCCCGCGAGTGCAGCGCCGGCCGCGTTGATGCCGCCCTCGCCCGCGCCCTTGACGCCGAGCGGGTTGAGCGGCGACGGCGCATCCTCGCGCAGGAGCACTTCGACCTCCGGCACCTCGTGACAGGTCGGCATCAGATAATCGGCGAAGCTCGCCGCCAGCGGCTGGCCGTTCTCGTCATAAACGAACTCTTCCAGGAACGCGCCGCCGACGCCCTGCGCCACGCCGCCCACGATCTGCCCCTCGATCAGCATCGGATTGACGGCGCGCCCGACGTCGTAGGCGACGACATAGCGCTCGATGGTGACGGCACAAGTTGCGGGATCGACACGTACCTGTGCGGCGTGGATGCCATATGGATAGGTCATATGCGAGGAGGCGAAACGCCCCTCTCCCGTCAAGCCGCCCGTCTCTTCGAGATGCGCGGCAACATCGCCAAGCGACAGTGAGGCGCTGCCGTTGACGGTTTCGATCATGCCGTTCGACAGACGCAGTGCCTCCGGCGTGGCCTGCAACAGCCTTGCCGCTACTTCCAGCGCGGTAGCGCGCAGTGCTTCGGCGGCGATCTTCACGGCCGAGCCCGCCATGACGGTGACGCGCGAGGCAAAGGCGCCGAAGCCGATTTCGATCCGGTCGGTCTGGCCATGGATCACGCGGATGCGCTCGATCGGCACCTGCAGCGTCGCAGCGCAAATCTGCGCCAGCGCAGTCTCGACACCCTGCCCGACCGAGGCAACGCCGGTGACGATCTCGATATCGCCGCGCAGGTCGACCCTCATCCGCACCAGATCCTGCGGACCGAGACCGCTCTTCTCGACGAAATAGCCGAGGCCCAGGCCGACCAACTCGCCGCGGCTCCGACGCTCCGTGAGCTGTTGCTGCAGCCGGTCATAATCGAGATGCGCCAGCACGCGCTCGAGCAGATCAGCGTACTTGCCGGAGTCGTAGACGACCCTGGTTCCGAGCGTCTCGAAGCCGCGATCGAACGGCATCGCGGCCTCGCTGATCAGGTTCACGCGGCGCACTTCGACCGGCGAAAGCCCCAACTCGATGGCGATCGCGTCGATCAGCCGCTCGCACGCGAACGTCGATTCGTAGCGGCCGGGCGCGCGATAGGTGCCGGCCGGCGTCTTGTTGGTGAGCCGGATATGGCCCGCGACATCATAGGCGGGAATGACGTAGGGACCCGGCAGCAGACCGGCCGAGAGATCGGTGACGGTGGTGCCGTGGGTGCGCACATAGGCGCCCTGGTCGGTGAAGAAATCCGCCTTCAGGCCAAGGATGAATCCGCGCGAGTCGACAGCGGCCTTGAGCCGATAGACCTGGTCGCGCGAATGGTTGGCCGCGAGCAGATGCTCCCTGCGATCCTCGATCCATTTCACCGGCCGCTTCAGCCGCAGCGCCGCGGCGCAGACCAGCACGTCCTCGGGATAGAGCTCGCCGCGGATGCCAAAGCCACCGCCGACATGGCCTTCGCTGAGCTCAAGCCGCCCCGCCGCAAGGCCGAGCATCCTGCTGATGGCGTCGCGGTTGTAGTGCGGCACCTTGGCGGCGCCGTAGAGCCGCAACGTATCCTTCTCTGTGTCGTAGACACACAACCCGCCGCGGGTCTCCATCGGCACACCGGTGTGGCGCCCGATCTTCACCTCCAGTTCGACGACTATGTGCGCGCCGGCAAAGGCCGCGTCGAGATCACCATAGCCGCGGCGGATCACCGCCGGCTCGGACATCAATCCGGGGTGAACATCGGGCATGAACGCCACGGGCTCGGCAGTGGCATCGAGCTGCGGCTCCAGTTCCTCGATATCGCAAAACACCAGATCGGCCGCATCCTCGGCGACATAGGGATCGACAGCAACGACCACGGCCACGGGCTCGCCGACATAACGCACATAGTCGCGCGCCAGCACGAATTGCCGGTAGGGCGCGAGCCGCTCCAGCCCCATCTGGCGGAAATCGATCGGCGGCAGGTGGTCGAGGTCGACGATGGTCCAGATCGCGACGACGCCCTCGAGCGCAGTGGCCTCTTCGGTCTCGACGCCGAGAATGCGGCCGAAAGCGACCGGCGAGCGCACCACGCGCATGTGAAGCTGGCTGGGCCAGTTGCAGTCGGCGGCGAACGCGCCCTGGCCCATCAGCAGCGGACGGTCCTCGATCCGCCGGAGCGAGCGGCCAACAAAGCTCATGCCCGCGTTCTCGCCCGCATTTCGCGCGCGGCCAGCCGCACCGCCTTGACGATGTTCTGATAGCCGGTGCAGCGGCAAAGATTCGATGACAGCACGTCCTTGATGTCGTCGTCGGACATATCCGGATTTTCCTGCAGCGCGCCGGCGGCGAGCATCAGGAAACCCGGGGTGCAGAAGCCGCATTGCAAACCGTGATTTTCCCAGAACGCCTGCTGCAGCGGATGCAGCGTCTCGCCGTCGGCCAGTCCCTCGACGGTCTGCACCGTCTTGCCCTCGGCCTGCACGCCGAACATCAGGCAGGAGCGGACCGGCTTGTCGTTCACCAGCACGGTGCAGGCACCGCAGACGCCGTGCTCGCAGCCGAGATGCGTGCCCGTCAATCCGCAATCGTCACGCAGGACGTCGGCAAGGCTCCGTCGCGGCTCGATCGATACCGCGTAAGTCTTGCCGTTCACGGCAAGGGTGATGTCGCGCTTGTCAGGCATAGCTCGCAACTCCAGCCTGGCGCAGCGCCTCGCGGACGCGCTGCGGGGTTGCAGGCAGTTCGAACAGTTCGATGCCGAAAGGCGCCAGCGCGTCGCAGATCGCGTTGACGATCGCCGCCGGCGCGCCGATCGCCCCGCCCTCGCCGACGCCCTTCGCCTTGGTCACGCTCTCGGGCGAGACGGTTTCCATGTGCATGATCTCGATCTCCGGAATCTCCGCCGCGGTCGGCGGCAGATAATCGGCAAAGGACGCGGTCAGGAGATTGCCGGTGTCGTCGTAGACGATCTCCTC
Organism: Bradyrhizobium sp. Leo114; assembly: GCF_055229415.2. NCBI lineage: Bacteria > Pseudomonadati > Pseudomonadota > Alphaproteobacteria > Hyphomicrobiales > Nitrobacteraceae > Bradyrhizobium > Bradyrhizobium sp. Leo114. The sequence continues at coordinate 34,746 of NZ_JBUYEN020000014.1, forward strand.
GAACAGCGCATTCGCAATCCCCTGCGCGACGCCTCCGGTGATCTGGCCGTCGACGATCATCGGATTGATCAGGACGCCGGCGTCCTCGGCGACGAGAAAGCGCTCGATGCTGACGCCGCCGGTCTCGATGTCGACCTCGACAAAAGCGATGTGGCAGGCATTGGAGAATGTGCCGCCGGGATCGTAGACCGCGCTCTCATGCAGTCCGGGCAATAGCCCCTTGAAGCGATGGCTCTGGTGATAGGCAGCCCGCGCCAGCGCACCGATCTCCATGGCCTGGTTGGAATGGCTGACCCGTGCCCAACCGTCTTTCAACTCGATGTTGTCCGGTGACGTTTCCATCAGCGTTGCCGCGATCGTCTTGAGCTTCACCGCAACCTTCCCCGCCGCGAGCTTCGATGCGCCGCCGGCGATCACCATCGAACGGCTGGCGAAGGTGCCCCAGCCATAGGGCGTCGCGTCGGTATCGCCCGAGATGATCCGGATGCGCTGCGGCTCGATGCCGAGCTCGTCGGACACCAGTTGCGCGAGGCTGGTCTTCAGGCCCTGACCATGCGGCGACGAGCCGATGCGCAGTACGACATCGCCGGAAGGGTCCATGCTGCAATCGACGATCTCATAGCCGGGCACGATCTCCATGCCCCGCGCGGCATAAGCCGGCGTGCCGTAGCCGGTGCGTTCGCTGAACACGGAAAGGCCGACGCCGAGATAGCGTCCGCGCTCGCGCATCGCGGCCTGCCGTTCGCGGAACGCCGGCAGGTCGGCAGCATCGAGCGCCACCTCCATCGCCTGCAGATAGCTTCCTTCATCATAGACAAGGCCGGTCGGCGAGCGATGCGGGAACGTCTTGATCAGGTTGCGGCGGCGGATCTCGGCGGCATCGATGCCGAGCCGTTTCGCTGCGACATCCATCATCCGCTCCATGGAGAAGGTCAGCGTCGGCCGCGACACGCCGCGATACGGCGCCATCATGCAGGTGTTGGTGGTCACGCCGCGCGAGCGGACGCCGTATTCGGCGAAATCATATGGGCCCGGCAGTTCGGCAAAAGCCATCAATGGCTCGACGCCGCAGGTCACGGGATAGCAGGAGAACGCGCCGATGTTGGAACGCAAATCCGCATCCAGCCCAAGCAGCCTGCCGTCCCCGGCAAAGGCCCCGCGCAGGCTGAAGGCCTGATCGCGGCCATGGGCGGAGGCGAGCAGGTTTTCGCGGCGATCTTCGATCCAGGCGACGCTCCGCTTTAGCTTTCGCGCCAGCCACACCAGCACGACATATTCGGGGAATAGCGACATCTTCTGCCCGAAGCCGCCGCCGACATCTGGCGCGATCACGCGCAAATCCGACTCTGGCATGCCGAGCGTGTCGGCGATGCCGGTTCTGAGCATATGCGGCATCTGCACCGACGCGGTTAGCGTGACGCGTCCCGACGCGGCATCATATTCGGCGAGCCCGCCACGGTTCTCCATTGGCGCCGCCGATTGCCGGTGCGAGCGCACGTCCAGCGTGACGATCTCGGCGGCATCCGCAAAGGCCTTATCGAGTCCTTGCGTCCTCATGCGCCCTTCGACCAGCACATTGGATGCAGCTTCGGGATGCACCGGCGTTGCATCGGGGGCCAGCGCGGCCTCGAAATCGATGATCGCATCCGCGACGTCGATATCGACGAACACCTGCTCGGCGATATCTTCCGCTAGCGCCGGATCGTCGGCGACGACGACCGCGATCGCCTGCCCGCAGAAGCTGACGCGATCGACCGGCAGTATGGGCTGGCCGATCGCGACGTAATCGGGCCGATGCAGAATGGGGCGGATCGGCTTCACGTCGGCAAGGTCCCGCCCGGTGAAGATGATTCCATCCGATGGAATCTCAATATCGACGATCGTCCCGCGCGCCACCGGACTGCGCACGAAGCAGACGGCAGCCGCCTTGCTCGCACGATCGGCCACATAGCTGCCGCCGCCTTTCAATAGCGCCGGATCTTCCAGCCGTGGCAGCCGTCGGCCGATCCAGTTCATGCCAGCGCCTCGGTCAATGCGCGCTTGACAGAAGCGGCGATCAGATCGCGCCGATATTCGGGAGACGCATGAATGTCTCCGCTCGGCTCGATCATGCCGCGCGCCTCGCGGGCGATACTGTCGATGACATCAGAGGACGCGGACTTCCCGACAAGCTGATCTTCCAGCGCCCCAAGGCGGATCGCGCGATCGGCGACACCGCCGACGCCTAGCCGGGCCTCCCGGATCGTACTGCCTTCAACCCTGGCCGCCGCCACCGCCATCCCGAGCGCAAAGTCGCCGGCCCGTCGCGAGAACTCGTAGAAGCCCACGCGCCAATCCGGCGTCATGATTGGAAGGCGGATTTCGGTCAGGATTTCGTCGGGTTCGAGCGCGGTCGTGAACGTGCCGTGGAAGAAATCGCTTGCGGCAATCCCCCGTTCGCCGCGCGCGCTCCTTGCGACCATCTCGGCGCGAAGGGTCGTGGCGACCAGGCACCATTCCGAGGCGGGATCGGCGTGCGACAGGCTTCCCGCAAAGGTGCCGCGCTGGCGGATCGGATAATGCGCGATGTGACGCACGACCTTTGCCAGGAGCGCGCCGAGCGGCCCCTCGACCACCGGCCGATGGAACGCGGCGTGCCGCGTCAGCGCACCGATCTTCAACTGACCGGCGTCCGCGCGCAGGTGATCCAATTCGTCGAGGTCGTTGATATCGATGAGGATAGCGGGCCGCGCCAGGCGGAAATTCATCGCCGGAACCAGGCTCTGGCCGCCGGCCAGGATCTTGCAATCGTCCTTATGTGTCGCGAGCAGCGCAAGCGCTTCGCCGAGACTTGCCGGCCTGAGATAGTCGAACGCTGCAGCCTTCACATTTCAACCTTGCTCAATTTTATTTAGTCTGATTAACATGCCCCCATTGCGGTGTCTACTGTTCGGGACGGTTGTCTGCATGGGTTGGTCCAGGGCCGAGGGGCAAAAGCGCAGAGCGGCCGGCGGCCGCGCTTTCGCTTCTCCCGATGCGCCGGGTGGTTTCAACTCAACGGGCGCGCCATTCCGCAAGCAGGTCGGCGGCGTCAGTGACGACGCCAAGATGCAACGACACCATCTTCAGCGCGGCGTCTTCCATCTCCTCGTTGGTACCGCGCACGAGATCGCGCAGCACGACAACGCGATAGCTGAGATTGCTGGCGTCGAACGCTGCGTTGAGGATGCAACAATCTGTCATGCCCCCGTCGAGCACCACGGTGCGGACGTTCATCTGCCGCAGCAGGAAATCAAGATCGGTGGCGAAGAACGGCGACAGCCGTTTCTTGCCGGCGACGACGAGGTCTTGCGGCTCCACATGGGTGACGAATTCAGTCCAGCGCGAGCCTTCGATCGCGTGCGCATCGGAGTTGGGGATCGCGCCGACATAGAGCGGAAAGGTGCGCCGCCATGCCGACGGAATGCCGGCGATGTCGTCGACCCCGCCCTTGCGCAGCACCGACTTGACGTGGATCACCGGCACGCCGATCGCGCGCGCGGCGGCATGGAACTGATCGATCGGCACCACGATCTCTCGCGCGCGCGGCGCGGGACAAGGACAATCCGGCGTATCGGCGAGATGTCCCTGGTGCATGTCGACGGAGATGATCGCGGTCCGCGAGGCCTGCGTGAAATCCTCGAACCCCTGCGGCAGCTCGCGCTTCGCACCGTACACATAAGCCTTCATCATTTCTCCTATCGCCGAAGCAGTTTTCCGTTCCGCGCCAACGCACGCATCGATCACAGCGCATCGGCGCTCGCCAAGCAATATTCAAGCCGCGACGAGGCGCTCGCGCAAACGCGCCAACATCAATCACACACCAATTTTCGGTTGCGCCTTGCGCGTGACCAGATGCCGCCGGGCAACACACTGGAATGTGCGGGCCGAAAGCAAGCTCGCTTCGCTCATTCCTGCGCGCGACGGCACGCGGTCGCGCGGCGAAGAGAATGCAAGGGGGACTGCCCATCGATTGGCTCGACGGTGACTAAACAATTGGCGTGCTATTTTTTCCAACAATGCGAAGATTTTTTCGGAACCCGTCCTGAACGGTCGACAAATTTTCGCACATCGAGAGGATTTTGCGTGATGCGCTGGACTACAATCCCTGTTCTTGCCGCTGCCCTGACAGGCGGCGCGGCAGCCGCCTATGCCGCCGGGTTCACACTCCCGGCGCCGGCCAAGATTGCGTTCCTCTATTTCGCCGAGAAGAGCGATGGCGGCTGGACGCAAGCCTATGACGAGGCGCGCCCGAAGATCGAGAAGGACGTCGGCATGCAGATTCCCTTCGTCGAAAATGTGCCTGAAGTTGCAGGACAGATCACGCCGGCTGCGGAGCGTTTCATCCAGCGCGGCTACAATGTGATCATCGGCACCGCGTTCGGCTATTCCGACACCTTCAAGGAGCTGTCGCAGAAATATCCGAAAGTCGCGTTCCTCAACGGCTCCGGCACCACCAACGGCCCGAACCTCGAGTCCTTCTACGGCCGCACCTATGAGAGCCAGTATCTTTGCGGCATGATCGCGGGTGCGATGTCGAAGTCCGGCAAGCTCGGATTCGTCGCTGCGCATCCGATCGGCCCGGTGAACTGGACCATCAATGCCTATGAATTAGGCGCGCAGAAGATGAATCCGAAGGCCACTGTGACCGTGGTCTTCACCGGCGCCTGGAACGATCCGGTCAAGGAACGCGCCGCGGCGCAGGCGATGGCCGACCAGGGCATCGACGTGATCGGCCAGCACGTCGACACCCCGACGCCGCAGATCGTCGCGCAAGAGCGCGGCATCTACGGCACCGGCCATCACCGCGATCTCCGCGAGTTCGCGCCGAAGGCAACGCTGTGCTCCTCGGCCTGGACCTGGGAAAAATTCCTCGGGCCCGAACTGAAGAAGATCGCGGCGGGCAATTGGGAGCCCAATCCCTACGGCGCCTTCCCCGGCATCAAGGATGGCGGCACCGACATCGCCTGCTGCAACAGCGTTGTGCCGAAGGACGTCGTCGACAAGGTGATGGCCGAGCGCGACGCCATCATCGCCGGCAAGCAGATCTTCGCCGGTCCGATCAAGGACACGGCCGGCACCGTCCGCGTCGCCGAGGGCAAGTCGCTCGACGATGCCGGCTTCTGGAAGATGGACTGGTTCGTCCCTGGTGTCATCACTCAGAAATAGGCGAGCATAGCTTCTGATGAATGCGGCCCTGCAACTTGCCGGGATCAGGAAATCCTTTGACGGGGCTCTGGCTCTCGATGGCGCGTCCTTCGAGAGCCGCTCCGGCGAGGTCCATGCCCTGCTCGGCGAAAACGGCGCCGGCAAATCGTCGCTGATGAACGTCGCCGCCGGTCTCTACGCGCCGGATGCTGGATCGATCTCCATCAATGGTGCACCGATCTCGCTGAGCGGACCCGCTTCGGCCCGCTCTCACGGGATCGGCATGGTGCACCAACACTTCAAGCTGGTCAGACCTTTCACCGTGGCCGAGAACGTGCTGCTCGCCAATCCGAAGGCCCATTTTGCTTCCGGCCTGCGCGACATCCGCGACGCCATCAAGAAGCAGGTCGATGCGCTCAAATTCTCCATCGATCCCGATCGCCGCATCGACACCATGACGGTGGCCGAGCAGCAGCAGGCCGAGATCGTCAAGGTGCTGGTCGGCGGCGCCAGGATCCTGATCCTCGACGAGCCGACCGCGGTGCTGACCGACGCCGAAGCTATCGGCCTGCTCGAGATCGTGCAGCGGCTGGCCCGATCCGGCACCGCGGTCGTGCTGGTGACGCACAAGCTGCAGGACGTGAAGCGCTACGCCGATGTCGTGACCATCATGCGCGGCGGCAAGACAGTCGCGACCCTCGATCCGCGCCATTCGACCGCGGAAGAATTGACCGAGCTCACGGTGGGCCAGACCTCGGCGCTCCCGGAGCGAACGCCGCACCAGGGTGGTCCGACCCGGCTCAATGTCGGCGCCCTCACCTATACGCGCGCCGACGGCCGCACCATGCTGAACAACACGAGCTTCTATGTCCGCGCCGGCGAGATCTACGGCATCGCCGGCGTCAGCGGCAACGGCCAGGCCGAGCTTGCGGAAGCGCTGATCGGCGCGATCGAGCCCTCCTTGGGCGAGATCTGGGTCGATGGCGCCGGCGACATCAGTCGTGCCGGCCAGGCCAAGCGGCGCGAAGCTGCGATCGCCGTGATCCCCGCCGACCGCTATGCCTATGCGCTCGCCGGCAGCCTGCCGATCCAGGACAATCTCGCGGTGGCGCAGATCCGCTCCGGGCGCTACGGCAGCGTTGTCAGGCTCGATCGTGCCGCGATGCGCCGCGACGCCATCGCGGCGGTGAAGGACTACGATGTGCAGGGCGTGCGCAGCGTCAAGCAGAAGGCCTCGCTGCTGTCCGGCGGAAATGCGCAGAAGCTCGTTATCGCCCGCGAATTCAGCCGCGAGCCTGATGTCGTGGTCGCGCACAGCCCGAGCCGCGGGCTCGATGCGCGCGCCTGTGCCGCTGTGCACCAGCGCCTGATCGCGGCGCGCGAACGCGGCGCCGCCATCGTGCTGATCAGTGAGGACCTCGACGAGATATTAAGCCTCTCCGACCGCATCGGAGTGATGACCCGCGGCGCGATCGTCGCCGAATTCGAACGCCCTGCGGACCGCCAGGCGATTGGCCGGGCCATGGTCGACCATGCATGACATCTTGCGCCGAGCCGAACCATTGACCCCCGCACCCCCGCGCGGCCTCGGCCGCCTCACGCTCGACGTGCGCCAGAACCTGCCGGCATGGAAACAGGCGGTGTTCGTCGGATCATCGCTGATCCTCGGCCTCGCGATCTCGGTCGCGATCCTCGCGGTGGCCGGCATCCCGCCGCTGACGCTCGCGAGCGAACTTGCCGGCGTGCTCACGGCGGAGAACCTGCGCGGCGTCCTGATCCAGGCTGCGCCGCTGATCCTGGTCGGCTTAGGGGCCAGCCTCGCCTTCCGCATCGGCTTCTGGAATCTCGGCATTGAAGGCCAGATGATCTTCGGCGGCATCTTTGCCGCCGCGATCTCGATCTATGACATCGGCCCGCCGGCCACGCGGCTGATCCTGATGGGAATGGCTGCAGCGCTCGGCGGCGCGCTCTGGGTGCTGCTGGTCGTGTTCCTCAAGCTGCGCTTCCGGGTCAACGAGATCATCGCGACGCTGCTGCTCAATTACGTGGCGATATATTTCCTGTTCCACCTGCTCTACGGCGCCTGGCAGGACTCCAAAACCGCGTTTCCACAATCGACCCCGTTCCGTCCCTTCGAGCGGCTGACCGATATCGGTTATGGCGTCAACAGCGGATTATTGATCGCGATCGCGGGCGTGCTCGCGGCCGGCTGGATGATCCATCTCAGCCGCATCGGCTTCTACACCCGCTTCATCAGCGCCAATCCGAAAATGGCGAAAGTCGTCGGCGTTCCCGTACAGACGGCGACGATCTGGATCATCGCGATCTCCGGCGCCTGCTCAGGTCTTGCCGGCTTCGTCAATGTCGCCAGCCAGGAAGGCCGGCTCACGCAATCCTTCGCCAACGGCTACGTGTTCTCCGGCGTGCTGATCGCGTTCCTCTCGCGCAACGATCCGATCGTGGTCGCTGTCGTTGGCTTCCTGATCGCGGTGCTCTTCATCACCGGCCAGACGCTGCAGGTATTCTACCAGATCCCCTTCACCATGGTGCAGATGATCGAGGCGATCATCGTCATGGCGGTCGCGTCGTCGGAATTCCTGATCCGCCACCGCATCCGCTGGATACGTTGAGAGGACCACTGTGATTGATTTCCTCATCAACTGGCTGGCCAACGCTCCCGTCACGGCGGTCCCCTACGCGCTTGCGGCGCTCGGCCTGATCATCGCCGAGCGTTCCGGCGTATTGAACCTCACCGCGGAGGGCTTGATGCTGGTCGGCGCGCTCGCCGGCGCCGGCACCTGCCTCATGCTCGGCGGCTATCCGGCGGTGGCGCTGGTTGCCGCGATGGTGGCGGCGAGCGTGGTCTCGCTGCTGTTCGCGGTGCTGGTGGTGGTGCTGCGCATCAACCAGGTGATCGCGGGCCTGTCAGTCGTGTTCTTCTGCCAGGGCTTTACAGGCCTCGTCGGCACGCTGGCGAAATGGCAGAACAAGCAACTGACGGGGCTGGCTCCGCTGAAGATCTGGCCGCTCTCGGAAATCCCCGGCATCGGGCGGATATTGTTCCAGCAGGATCCGATCGTCTATCTCACCATCCTCATCTTCTTCGCCGTCAACTTCCTCTTGTTCCGTACCATGCTGGGCTTGCGGATTCGTTCCGTCGGCGAGAACCCGGGCGCTGCAGACGCCGCCGGCGTCAACGTCACGCTGCATCGGATCTTTGCGATCGTCGCCGGCTCCTCACTGATTGGCCTCGCCGGCGGCTACATCTCGGTCGTCAGCGTCAAGCTGTGGGTGACCGGGATGACCGGCGGCCGCGGCTGGATCGCGGTGGCGCTGGTCGTGTTCGCGCGCTGGGCGCCGTGGCCCGCGCTCGCAGGCGCGCTTCTGTTCGGCTGCATCGAGGCGCTGATCCCGCAGATCGCGGCGGCTGGCATCCGCGTGCCGCAATATCTGATGCTGATGACGCCATATCTTGCGACCATCGCCGTCATGATCTGGGTCGGCACCAAGGATTCCGGCATCACGCAGGAGCCCGGCGCGCTGGGCCAGCCGCATGTGCGCGAGGAGCGGCGGTAGCCGTCTCGCGCCTGTCTTTCCACGTCATTGCGAGCGTAGCGAAGCAATCCATGTCTCCACAAGCGGTGAGATGGATTGCTTCGCTGCGCTCGCAATGACGGCGGGCGTCAATATCCAGCAGTTTCCAGCGCGTGTGAGATCATGTTCGGCGACAGCGGCACGTGGTGAAACTTCAGCGTACCGAATGGACGCAGCGCGTCCTCCACGCCTGATGCGACGACAGCGCCGACCGCGATGCAGCCGGCCTCGCCGACGCCCTTGACGCCGAGCGGATTCAGCGGCGTCGGCGTCTCCAGGTGCAGGATCGAGACATTGGGAATCTCGGTCGCGTAAGGCACCAGGAAATCCATCAGGCTGGCATTGGCGAGATTGCCGTCGGCCTGGTAGTCGAGATGTTCATAGAGCGCACCGCCGATCCCCTGCGCGATGCCGCCGAGCACCTGCCCCTCCACGATCATCGGATTGATCATGTTGCCGCAATCGTGGATGCAGACGTACTTCCTGATCTTCACGGTGCACAGGCCCGGGTCGACCTCGATGATCGCGCCGTGCACGCCATAGGCCCAGGTGGATTGGGATGGACTGTAATAGTCGGTGGCCTCCAGTCCCGGCGCCTGGCCGTCCGCGAGCGGCGGCCCGTCATGCTTGCTCGCCGGCGCGAACTGCGTTGCCGCCTGCGCCGCCTTGTTGAAGGCGTAACGCAGCGGATTGCTCGCGGTCGCGATCGCCGCCAGCGGCGCAAAGCGGTTCGAGCCTTTCACCCAGGCCGCAGAATCGCGCAGCTCGATCTGGTCGGGGTCGACGTCGAGCATGTTGGCAGCGGCTTCGATCACCTTCTTGCGCACGGTGAGCGCGGTCTTGTGGATCGCGTTGCCGCTGACAACGGCGGCGCGGCTGGCAAAGGTCGCCACGCCCCAGTCGAACGCCTTGGTGTCGCCCTCGACCACGATAACGTCCTGCGGACTGACGCCGAGCTGATCGGCGACGATCTGCGCGAACACCGTGTCGTGCCCCTGCCCCTGCGTGCTGAGGCCGGTGTTGACGTAGACCTTGCCGGTGATCGGGTGGATCTTGACGTGGCCTCCCTCGTAAGGACCGAGCCCCGTGCCCTCGACGTAGCAGGCGAGCCCGAGCCCGAGATAACGTCCCTCGGCGCGCGCCTTCGCCTGCTCGGCGGCGAAACTTTCCGTGCCAAGCTCGGCTGCGGCCATCGCCAGCGCCTTGCCATACTGGCCGCTGTCGAGCGTCACCTTGAGCCCGTCGGCGAACAGCAGCCCCTCGCGCTCATAGGGAAATTCCTTCTCGGCGATCAAGTTGCGGCGGCGGATCTCGAAACGGTCGAGCCCGAGTTCCTCGGCGAGCTGATCCATCGCGCGCTCGATCGCAAAGCACGCCTGCGGCCGGCCGCAGCCGCGATAGGGCGTCACCTGCACCGTCGGCGTATAGACCGCCTTGAACTCCACGAAGATGTTGGGGATGCGGTACGGCCCCGCGATCGAGGTGGAGGCGACCTGCGCCACCGCGATGCCATAGGGAATGAAGGCGCCGGTGTCGTGCAGGAAGAAATCGCGCAGGCCGATCACTTCACCGGTCCTGAGCGCGGCGAGCTCGATCGTGTGGATCTGCGTCCGCTCCTGCGAGGAACCCAGGAAGTTCTCGCGGCGATCCTCGATATATTTCACGGGGCGCCCGAGCCGCATCGCCGCCATCGGCACCAGGAGTTCGTCCGGATAGAACAGCAGCACCTTCTGCCCGAAGCCGCCGCCGACGTCAGGCGCGATGACGCGGACCTTGTCCTCATCGAGCTCGAACACGGATGCAAGCCCGCCGCGCACCGAGATCGGCGCCTGTGTGCCGTCCCACACTGTGAGTTCACCGGATACCGCATCCCAGCGCGCCGCGACCGCGCGGCACTCCATCGGGGCCGCCGTCGAGCGATCGACTTGCACGGTGATCTTGGTAGTGTGCTCGGCACGGGCAAAGGCGTCGTCCGGATTGCCGCTGATCTGGATGAAATGCGCCGCCAGATTGTTCGGCACGTCGGCATGCACAAGCGGCGTGTCGTCGGTCAGCGCCTTCGCCAGGTCCATCTCGACTGGCAGTGGTTCGTACTCGACCTCGATCAGTGCTGCAGCATCTTCGGCGGTATAGCGATCGACGGCGACCACCATTGCCACGGTCTGCCCGACATAGTGGACATCGCCGCGCGCTAGCGGACGCTGGGTCTTCGGATTCTTCATCGAGGGATGCGGAATCAATAGCGGCATCTCGACATCGAGAGTGCCGATATCGTCGCTGGTATAGATAGCCGCGACGCCCGGATGGCACTTCGCTGCCGATGCGTCGATGGAGACGATCCGCGCCCGCGCATGCGGGCTGCGCAGGAAAGCGACGTGCAGCGCGTCCGGCAGCGGAATGTCGTCGACGAAGGCCCCCTCGCCCCGCAGCAGCTTGGGATCGATGTTGCGCTCGACGCGCGCTCCGAACTGGCGTGTCGACATCAGGCCCGTCCGAGCAGCTCAGCGGCACGGCGCACCGCGGCGATGATGTTGAGATAGCCAGTGCAACGGCAGAGATTGCCCGAGAGCAAATCCCTGATGCCTTCGTCGGTGAGATCAAGCTTTCCCGGCTCCTCGAAGCGGGCGACGATGTTCATCACCATGCCGGGCGTGCAATAGCCGCATTGCAGGCCATGGCACTCCTTGAACGCCTGCTGCACCGGATGCAGCGTGCCGTCAGCCGATGCGACCGACTCGATGGTGCGGATATCGTAACCATTCGCCTGCACCGCCAACGTCAGGCAGGAGCGGCCGGCCCTGCCGTTAAGGAGCACCGTGCAGCAGCCGCAGACGCCGTGCTCACAGCCGACATGGGTGCCGGTCAGCCTCAGCTCGTGCCGCAGGAAGTCGCTCAGCAGCAAGCGGACGCTGACGCTGCGACTGACGGCCTCGCCGTTGACCGTCATCGACACGTCGACCTCGGCATCGGCGGAGCGGTCCGGAATCGCGGCCTTCATCGTTCGCGCCATCAGGCGGTCTCCATCTGCGTGGCACGTTGCGCGGCTGTCGTCACGATCCTGCGGATCAGCGTGCCGAGCGCCCTGCGGCGATAGGTTTGGGACACATGTATCTCGTCGGGCTGTGTCACGGCCGCACCGGAGGCCGCCACCGCGGCGTCGAGATCGGACGCACCGAGCGCGGTGCCTGTGAGGATATTCTCCGCCTCCTTCAAGCGCACTGGCGTATCCGCGATGCCGCACGCCGCAAGCTGCACGCGCGACGCATGGCCGCGATCGTCAAGCGACAGCACGCAGCCGACGCCGGCAATTGCGTAGTCGCCGTGACGCCGGGTCACCTCGTCGAAGGCCCATCCGGCGCCTTTCGGCAGCACCGGAAAGCGCGCCTCGGTGATGATCTCGTCCCGCTCTCGGGCCGTGGTGAGGAACGACTGAAAGAAATCCTCGGCCGCAATCTCGCGCCACCCCGACGGCCCCTGCGCGATCACGGAGCCGCCGAGCAGCACCAGCAGCATCGGCATTTCGGCGGAGGGATCGGCGTGGCAAAGGCTGCCAACCACCGTGCCGCGGTTGCGGATCGGCACATGGGCAACATGCTGCATGACCTCAGCGACCAGCGGATTGACGCCCGCGACGCCCGCATCGAGTTCGAATTCGCGGTGGCGGGTCATCGCCTTCACGACAATGACGTCGGCGCCGACCTCGATGCCGCGGAGATCAGCCACATGCTGGATATCCACCAGCGTGGATGGATTAGCGGCACGAAAATTCATCGCGGGCAACAATGTCTGCCCGCCGGCGAGCACGACCGCGTCGGGATCGCCGGCCAGAATGCTGATTACCGCTTCGATTGATGCTGGCGCCTGATAGCCAAAGATGGAGGGCTTCATCTGATCTCTTCAGCTCGCCAAAACTGCGGTCAGGATAGGTGGCGCGAAAATGCTGTCAACGAAGTGAAATGAGCACCATTTGCCCACAAATGAAGCATCGATCTGGCCCCCGCGATTGAATCGCGGTCGCGAGATCAGTCACAGCGTGCGGGCGTGCGCGGCAACCGCCTTCATAAATAGTGCAACGAGCTCATCCGGCTGCGAGAGCTGCGGCGCGTGGTCGCTGTCGAGGCCGTAGACTTCGAGGCACGGCGACAATTCCTGCATCTTCCGCTGCAGTGGCAGGTGCACCGAGCGATCCTCGCGCGCCTCGATATAGACGCGCGGCACGGTGCCGAAGCGCTCGCCCGACAGCTTCAGTTGCGAGCGGCGGCCGCCTTCAGGCTGCGGCGTCAGGCGACGCGCGGCGGCCTCCGCCAACTCGCGATCCGCCTTCTGGTAGAACACCTCGACCGCGGAGGCCGGATCGATACGCGACAAGAGACCTGCCTCATCATAGGTGACACGCGCATGCGCGCCGCGCATCCATGGCTCCAGATAGCGCTCGTAGAACTGCAGCACGGACATCCCGTCAGGCAGCATGAACGCACAGAGGAAGATCGCGAGCGCGATCCGTTCCGGGCGCAATTCGCAGGCCTGCGCGGCCGCGGTGCCGCCCATGCTGTGCCCGACCATGATGATCGGACCTTCGGTCGTGTCGATGATGTCGACAACATGCGCGGCGTAGCGCTCGAGATTGACCTCCTCGGGCGGTAGCGGGTTGTGGCCGTTGCCCGGCAGGTCGACGGCAACAGCCCCGTGCCCGAGCGCCTTCAGGCGCGGGACGATGGTCTCCCAGGCCCAGGCGCCCTGCCAGGCGCCGTGGATCAGGATGAAGGTGTAGCGCGGGGTTGGAGCGGTCATGGCGGCGACGACAGACTACTTGTAGGTCCGCTTGTACATCGCGCGCATATGCTCCTCGACCGTTACAGGGGGGTATTTCGGCTGTTCATCCGGTGCAAGGCAGGTCGGGATGCATTCGACCTTGTGGGCGTAATTGCCGGTGTAGAAGAACGGCACCGAATAGCGCTCGTGGCCTGATACGTTGACCACGCGATGCAGCGTCGAGCGGTATTTGTCGTTGGTCCAGCGCGCGATCATGTCGCCGAGATTGACGACATAGGTGCCGGGCACCGGGTCGGCGTGGATCCAGCCGCCGGTGGCCTGGTCCCAGACCTGCAGGCCGCCGATATCGCCCTGGCGCAACAGCGTCAGCCCGCCGAAATCGGTGTGCGCGCCGGCGCCCTTCTGATCCGGATTGCCGCCAGCAGGCTGCGGCGGATAGTGCAGCAGCCGCACAGTCGCCATCGCGTCAGTGCAATAGCCTTTGAAATAATCCTCAGGAAGATCGAGCGACAGCGCGATGCCGCCCATCATGCGGGCCGACAGATCCAGCATCACGTTGAGATAGGCTTCCATCACCGGCTTGAAGTTCGGCCGCGACGATGGCCACTGGTTGGCGCCATGATTGAACATGCCGGCGAGCACGCGCGGATCATCAGGCGCATGCTCAGGCCCGACATAATAGCCCTCCTTCAGATCGGGCGGCGCACCGGGCTCCAACGTCTGGCCCTGCAGCGGCTCGTAACCGCGATTGGCCTTCGAGCGTGACTTGTCAACCTCGGCCTTTGTCTCGGGCGATAGATCGAAGAACGCAGCAGCCTCGGCGAAGACGTCGGCGACGAGCTTTTCATCGACGTCATGGTTCGAGATATAAAAGAAGCCGTTGTACAGACAGGCGGCGCGCAGCTTGGCGGCAACCGCTTTGCGATCCGACAGGTTTGGCGACGACAGGCCGGAGATATCGATCACCGGCAGACTGGACTGCGAAACCCGTGCCGCTTCGAGCATGTTGGTTACCCTCCTTCGCGCGGCCGCCTCACGACCATGAAGCGCTTCCCTCGTCCGCTTCTAGGTAGCGCGGCGAGCGCGATCACGCGCGCTGAAAGTTTCGGCAAAAATTGGCGCTTTCGGCTCAAAAAAGCATCCGAAGGCGAATCGGATTACACGACAGAGATGCAACGGAGCCCTTCATATTCGCACGTGAGGGCCGACTGATCTTGTGATGACCGCAGGGGCGGAATCTTGTAGTGGGAGTTAACGCTTCGCTGGCTCTCTGTCGTCGCGAGCGGGAAGTCCCCGGGAACCGTTCGGCAGCACGGCCGTTGTGTTCCCAACCAAACAAGAAAAGGAGCAAGCCGTGAACATGCGTAGGATTTTCTTGATGGCCGCCGCCACAGCGCTGACGATATCGGCATCCCTACCTGTTCGAGCCGCGCCCATGACGCCGTCCCCCGTGGCACAAGAGTCTTCGGTACAGCAGGTGCAATACCGTCGCTACCATGGTGGTCCCGGATACCGCCACTACGGTTACCGCGGCGGGTATGGACATGGACGTGGATACGGAACCGGCGCCGCGGTGCTTGGCGGACTCGCCGCCGGCGCCATCATCGGCGGTGCCATTGCATCCAGCCAGGCACAGGCGGCAAACGCCCAAGCTTACTGCGCGCAGCGCTTCCGCTCCTATGATCCCGCCTCAGGCACCTATCTCGGCACCGACGGCTACCGTCATCCCTGCCCGTAACGAGTCCTAGCCGAGCGCAAGCGTCATTCTGGGATGCGTGCGCAGCACGCAGCCCGGTATCTCCCTGCCTACGACGGAAAGTCGGCCGGCTTCACCTCCAGCCGATCGGCGTGCAGGGTCCAATCACGAACCCCGTGTATCTCGCAGAATTTCTGCTTGGCGGCGTCTACTGCTTGCGCGTCGTCCGGCACGTCGAGATCCACCGTGCATTGGCAGACATCGCCGACCTGGCCGTTCTCACCGAGCACATTTTTGTAGAATCGGGCAATGAAGCGCGCCATCCGCGTAGCTCCTCTTTTCCTCTGCTAGCTGAACCAGCCCGCGAGGCCCCGCGTTGATCTCGCGCAAGTCGAATAGGCGATGAGCTGATTTGAAATTGCAACGCAGATCTCCACCCAAGAGCGGAACCATCGGACGCGGTCTTCCATGCCCAAACTTTCCGCAGCAGCGCCAAAGCGCGATGTGATTTTCGGAAAATTGCGTTGGATCAGGACGGTTTGCGATCCGCTCGGGTGGAACGCAGCAGCCCCTCCTTCGCTTCCTCATCCGCCAACAGCTTGAGAACGACGTCGCGCTCCGCCTCGCTGATGTGCGGATCGTTCAGCTTCTTCCTGAACAGCGCGAGATTCTGATTGTGAATGAATTTCTCCACGGGACCAACCTCCATCCGCGGAATTCGAGCATCACAACAATTGTTGCGTCTTACCGCATGGAGGTCTGAGAGACCAGACGATTTCGAGCGACGCTTAGCCACACTGCATCACATGCACATCACTCCTCGAATGCCGGCGAGGCCGGCGCATCAGGGGAATCGCGTTCGACCGGCTCATTCTCGCCGAGCGGCTCATCGCGCTCGACATCAACCTGATCCTGATCGATCAAGCCGGGCGCTTCATCGGCCTGATCAGCCGGTTCGGCGCCCCGCTTCCGAGGAACAGCGGACATCATTGTCTCCCGCAGAGACGCGTGAGAACACGTTATGCGTCAAGATCGGCGGGCATCGCCCGCGGATCATCCAACCAGATGCCTTTCGATTTCGCCGACAGGATGCTTGGTGAGATCCTTGTCGAACTCGGCCAGGATATGCCGTTTCACGTCAGCATGAAAGGCAACTCGAAGCTCTGCCAGGGTTCGCGGCGGGGCCACGACGACGAGGGCCTTTGCCTTGCCGCTGCGGATGACCTGCTCGGCGGCGGCCGCCACCTGTCGCGCGAACCGATGCTCTTCGAGATCATGCCAGTCTACCGGCTCGACCGTACTTCGCTGCCCCGAACCGGGCTTCCTCGTGCGTCCGGGCCGCTCGCTGCCCTGATCATGGGTCGAGGAATTTTGCTGCTCAAAGACCTGCTCGGTCTTCAGATTGGGGAATTTCTCATCGCCTTCGTTGCGGAGGAACAGCGCTTTCCGCCCGTCGCCCACGAATACGATGGCGTCATGCGGAATCTTGAGTTTAGCCATGATGAACCTCCGGTACCTGTCTTCAATCTGCCGAACGGCGCGGAACGAGGCCGTAGCCGCGCACAATTCAACAACGACGACAGGCTATCTCGGAGCTTTTCTCCGCCGTTTGTTCTGGATCAAACCATCCGGATAGATCGCGCGCCATATGACGGTACCGGCCGTGGGGGCATTTCGCCTCCGCGGGCCCAAAACCTTGCGTTAGATCAAATCGTCCGATTCCAGATCTTCGACAAAGAGCGGATGAGACATTTCATCTTCGTCTGCCCCAATACCCATCTCAACGTTCAGCACAGCCTGGACGAGGATGATAATACCGATCAGAACGAATTCACGGCGGTAAGCTGCCCTGCCTGCACGCGACTGCATTTTCTCAGCCGCAAGACCGGCCAACTACTGGGCGCGGATTCAACCCCGAAAAGCTAGCCGTCATTCTAAGGATGCGAGCGCCGCACGGAATTGTTCAGGCTGCGGGCAGATGCGTCAGATACTCATAGACAGCGCGAAGGTCTTCATCTTCCATCCTGCCGATCGGCTGCCACGGCATCCGATTGCCGAGGGTGTGACCGTTCGGATCGACACCAGTGCGCATGGTGGCGACGAATTCCTGGAATTTCCACTCCTTGACGACATTGAGATCGGGCCCTAGCGGGGCGAGCTGGCCGGGTTTGCCACCGGTCAGATCTTTGCCATGGCATTCGCGGCAGTCCTGATACGAGATGAGATATTCGCCGTATCGTGACGTGGGGCCTTTTGGTGGCGCGGTCACATGGTCTGTTGAGACGGGCTTGCCTGCTGGCAGCATGCCAGCGCCCAACATCGCGATGCCCAGCATCGTGAGACGATCGGCCGGATTTCTCGTCTTTTCTCCTGCAGCAGGCAGACTGCGGAGATAGGCAATCACCGCTTTGGTGTCCGCGTCGCTCAGCTTTCCGGCGTTGGTGTAGGACATGATGACCAGCCAATCCCCTTCGGGAGCGACCCCGTTGCGAATGGCGCGGAAAATATCGCCGTCCGACCACCGGCTTAATTGCCCGACCGGTGTGAGGTTGGCGGCTATAAACGAACCGATCGGCAACGAGATATCCTTACCGAGATCCGCGCCGCCGGTGAGCGTGTCGGTCCTGGTATGGCAGCCGCTGCAAAAGCTGTCCGCGATCGTCTGGCCGCGCCGGATTTGCTCCGCGGTCCCTGCAACCTTCACGTCCACGCTTGGCGCGCTGCGCGCGTGCAGCTTGAACAGCCCGATGGTCAGCAGCACGCTGATCGAGAAAGCAATGACGGAAGCCAAAGCCGCCAAACCTGCTCCGCCCCATTTGACAATTGGTTTCTTCGATCGCCAGTTACGAATACCTGAGCATGCCAGCAATCCCGCTATGACGATCAACGCCGCAGGCTCGAGCCATTCGAACATTCTGTATTGCCCCCAAATCAATGCGTTCGACGATGAAATGTCGACCGCTGCAGACGCTATGGGGCGCGCGATACGAAATAATTTCGAGACCGGCCTATCGCGTTACAGGTGTAACGTGCACGGCATCGCGGTTGAGCCAGCGCCTCCCGTTGCGTCGCACCTATGCCGCGATCAAAGCTTGCGCGATATCCGCGATCAGATCGGAAGGATGCTCGATGCCAACAGACAACCGGATCGTGGAGTCGAGCACGCCTATCCTTTGACGGATGTCGGACGGGACGCCCGAGTGGGTCATGGTTGCGGGATGGCTTGCAAGCGACTCGGTGCCGCCCAGGCTCACCGCCAGTTTCAGGATTTTTAGCGCATTCAGGAATTTGAAAGCAGCCGTCTGGCCGCCGACAATATCGAATGAAAACGTGGAGCCTGCTCCGCTGCATTGCCTCGCGAACAGACGGCCGGCCGCGGAATCCTCGGCGTGGTGGGCAAGATAATGGACGCGCTCCACTTTGGGATGATCGCGCAGATAATCCGCCACAAGGTGCGCATTTCTGTCAGCCTTTTCCATCCGCAGGCTCAGGGTTTCGAGCGACCGGCTGATCATCCAGCAGGAATGGGCATCCAGTTGGGTGCCGATGGCGCCTCGCAACGCCCTGATGTCCTTCATCAGGGCCTTTGAGCCGAGCGCAGCACCGGCGATCAGGTCGGAATGGCCTCCGACATATTTGGTCAGCGAGTACAGGGAGAGATCAGCACCATGCTCGATCGGCCGCTGAAACAACGGCCCGAGCAGCGTATTGTCGCATGCGACGATCGGCGTGTGGCCCTGGACCTCGCCGATCAGCTCGGCGATACGGCGGATCATCGCGATATCGACCAGGCCATTGGTGGGATTTGCCGGGGTTTCGATGAAGATCATCGTCACTCGGCCCCTGCGCATGGCGTCCTCCGCCGCGTGCCTGACCGCGGCCTCATCGAGGCCATCGGCGAAGCCCACGGCACCGATGGAGAGCTTCGCAAGCGTGTTCGCAAACAGCGTTTCCGTCCCGCCATACAGCGGTTGGGAATGCAGGATCACATCGCCAGGGCGTGCGAAGGCCAGGATCGTCGTCGAAATCGCCGCCATGCCGGACGAGAACAGCGCGCAGTTCTCGGTGCGCTCATAGACGGCGAGCCTGTCCTCCACGATCTCACTGTTGGGATGATTGAACCGCGAGTAGACCAGGCCCGCGCCCATCCCCTCCGGCGGTTCGCGCCGGCCCGCGACGAAATCGAAGAAGTCCTTGCCGTCTTCCGCCGTCTTGAAGACGAAGGTCGAGGTCAGGAAGACCGGGGGTTTGACGGCTCCCTCCGACAATTGCGGATCATAGCCGTAGTTCAGCATCAGCGTTTCCGGGTGCAGGGTGTGGTTGCCAATGCGCGTCTTCGTCGGTTTCACCATGGCTCGCTCCTTTGGGGGAACACCTTACCCGGCGCCTGTCTACGGCGGTATGAAGTCTCCTATGGCTATAACGCCAGAATGGCCAGATCGAGCCCGTCGATGCGGGCATAATTCGGCGGATGGCACAATCGAAAGCCATCCGCCCTCGTTCTGATCATCAGAACTCAGCGAGCCGTGAATCCGCCATCGATCGGAAGCGCAACGCCGGTCACGAACGAAGCTTCATCCGATGCCAGCCAAAGTGCCGCATGCGCGACTTCCTCCGCCTTGCAGAGCCGTCCCATCGGCACGGACGCGAGCAGGCGCGCCTGATTGGCGGCGGCCTCGGCAGGATCACCCGAACGCCCCGTGAATCCAGTCTTCATGGGCGTATCTGCAAGCCCGGGGCAAACGGCGTTGACGCGCACATTGTCCGCGGCAAAGCGTTGCGCCAACGACTTGGTCAGCCCGACCACCGCGAATTTCGCCGCTGAATAGACCGGGCTGAACATCGAGCCGACCAGTCCCGAGACGGATGCCGTGAAGATCAGCGATCCACCGCCCCGCTTGCGCATATGCCCAATCACTTCGCCCGCTGCCAAGGTGGCGGACGTGACGTTGAGCGCCATCGCGGCTTCATAGGCCGCCAGATCGAGATTCTCCACGCCGGCCGGGCCGGGAATTCCGGCATGAGCCCACATCACGTCGATGCCGCCCAATAGCGCCGCCGCATCGTTCACCGACCGTCGCGTTTCTTCCGGCCGTGACAGATCCGCCTGAAGCGTTTCGATGGTGTAGCCCTTGGCACGCATGTCCGCGGAGAGCTGTGCCAGCGCATCGCGGTTGATATCGACGGCGACGACCTTGGCCCCTTCCCTCAGGAAGACCTCGACACCGGCACGTCCCATCCCGGATGCGGCGGCCGTTACCACCGCGAGCTTGTTTGCCAAACGCATGATCGTCTTCTCTTCTTGTTGGATTTAACGAGAGGTGCTGTGCTTGATTTTAGTTGGCATAGGCGTTCGGAAAACGCCCGGTCGTGCTGACCACCGTGGTGCGGGTTTCGAGATAGGAATCGAGCGCTTCGATACCGTTCTCTCGGCCCCACCCGCTGCCCTTGAAACCGCCATAAGGCGTCGACCAGCGAATGAAGCGATAGGTGTTCACCCACACCATGCCGGCGCGAATCCGGCTGGAGACGCGATGGCCGCGTCCGATGTCCTGGGTCCAGAGGCCGGCCGTCAGTCCGTATGCCGTGTCGTTCGCGATCGCGATCGCCTGCTCCTCATCGTCGAACGGAATCAGCGCGGCCACGGGGCCAAAAATCTCCTCGCGGGCGATCCGCATCTCGTTGGAGACGTTGGCAAAGACAGTTGGCTGGACGAAGTAGCCGTCGCCATGCACGCCGCCGCTCAGCCGGCTTCCGCCGGTCACCAGTTCAGCGCCGTCGGCCCGTCCGATATCGATATAGGACAGTGTCTTGGCGAGTTGCTCCTCGTGCGCCTGGGGGCCCATATGCGTGGCTTCATCCAGCGGAGGACCGACCCGCACCTGAGCCGCGCGGCGCGCAAATTCTGCGACGACCTGATCGTAGATCGGCCTCTGAACCAGGACCCGCGAGCCGAGCGCACAGCTCTGTCCGCACAGCGTCCATGCGGAATTGGTGGCCGCGTTCAGCGCCTGTTCGAGATCGGCGTCAGCGAAAATGATATGGGGCGACTTGCCGCCAAGCTCGAAAGTGAAGCGCTTCATCGTGTCGGCGCCCGCACGCAGAATGACCTTCGCCGTCGCGCCCTCGCCGGTGAATGCGATCTTGTCGACGCCCGGATGGGTGACGAGCCGCTCACCAGCGCCATCCTTCCCATATCCGGGAACGATGTTGACTACCCCAGGCGGAAACCCGGCTTCGTCAAACAATTTTCCGAGTTCAAGCGAGGTGACCGGCGTCTGCTCTGCCGGCTTCAACACGACAGTGCAACCTGCCGCGAGTGCCGGACCGAGCTTCCATGCCGCAGCCATGAGCGGCACGTTCCATGGCGTAATCGCGCCGACCACGCCGACCGGCACGCGGGTCGTAAATGCGTGCACGCTGTCGTCGAATGGAATGGTGCGGCCGGCATGCTTGTCCGCCAATGATGCCCACCAGTGATAGCCATAGGTGTGGCCGCCAATATCGGCACGTGACTCCCGCAGCGCGCGGCCGGAATCCGTTGTTTCCAGAACCGCAAGATCAGCGGCGCGCTTCGCATAGAGGTCAGCGAACTTGCGCAGCAGTGCGGCGCGCTCGTGCCCGGGCATGCGCCCCCAAGGACCGTTCAGTGCTTGTCGCGCCGCCGCGACGGCGCGGTCGATATCACCGGGGCCGCCGAAGGCGACGCGAGCCCAGGGGCGTCCCGTAGATGGATCGATGCTTTCGAGAAAACCGCCGTCTTCAGGCGCGCCCCACGAGCCGCCAATATAGAGATGATCGTAGCGGATGAGACGATCGGATTTCAGCACGGATTGATCCTCCACAGGTCAACGCAAAATCTCGGAGCAGCCCCGCCATGCGGCTCGCCGCAAGGCAGGCGCGGCTCTCGCTTGAATTTCCGGCTCGCTCGCGTTCGACCGAGCCGGACACTCACTTCACAAGGGGGCAACCGCCGTCCTTGAGCGGACGGAATGCCGCTTCGGCAGGAATGGTCGAAACGATCTTGTAGTAGTCGTAGGGCTTCTTCGATTCGCTGGGCGTCTTGACCTGGATCAGCATCATGTCGTGAAGAACGCGACCGTCCTCGCGCAGCGACGTCTTTCCGAACAGAGGATCGTCAAACGTGCCCAGCTCGCGCATCGCCTTGACGACGGCGGCGCCATCACGCGGCGATCCCACCTTTGCGACGGCGGTCAGATAGGCCAGCGTCGCGGAATATGCTCCAGCCTGGTTCATCGACGGATAGCGCCCGTTGTTCCGAGCCGCGAAGCGCTCGCCAAAGCTCCTCGTCTTGTCGTTCAGGTCCCAATAGAACGCGGTGGTCAGTTGGAGGCCTTGCGCCGTCTTCAGGCCAAGCGAGTGAATGTCCGAGATGAACAGCAGCATCCCTGCGAGCTTCTGCCCGCCCTCAATGATGCCGAATTCGGAGGCCTGCTTGATCGCCTTGATCGTATCGCCACCGGCATTGGCGAGCGCGATGATCTCGGCGCGCGACGCCTGCGCCTGAAGCAGGAAGGACGCGAAGTCGTTCGAATCAGTCGGGTGCTTGACGCTGCCGACGACCTTGCCACCGTTCGCGTTGACGACGGCGCTCGCATCGCGCTCCAGCGAATGCCCGAGGGCAAAGTCGGCCGTGACGAAGAACCAGGTCTTGCCGCCGGCCTTGGTGATGGCATCGGCGGTACCGTGCGACAACGCCCAGGTATCGTAGGTCCAGTGCACCGAATTCGGCGTGCAGGACTTGCCAGTCAGATCCGACGTGCCCGATGCGGTGAACAGCGCGACTTTGTTCAACTCCTGAACGAGGGGTGCGACGGCCAGCGAGATCGCGCTCGTCGGCAGGTCAACGACCGCATCGACATTCTCCGTGTCGAACCATTTGCGGGCGATGCCGCGCGCCACGTCCGGCTTGTTCAGCGCGTCGCCGCTGACAACCTCGATCTTGAACTTCTCCGAACCCGGCAGCTTGTTGAAATCCTCGACCGCCATCTTGGTCGCTTCGGCGGCCCCCATGCCCCCGATGTCCGAGAAGATGCCGGACATGTCGGCGAGCACGCCGAGCTTGACACTGGTCTGAGCCAAGGCGGCCGAGGCGGTCACCATGCAAACCGACGCCACCGCCGATGCAACCAAATTCCTGAATGCAGCCATGAAAGGTCCTCCCCCGTGGGCTTTCGCTGATGGTGGCAGCCCCAGCCTTCAACGAAATTCTTTATTGTGAATTCACAAGACACGTATATGAATTTCAAGTCAAGGCGTTTCGATCCGACCTCTGAGCCGAAGTCCACAGGACGCGCTGGCTCAAATTCCGGGACGAGCTTCCGGCTGAGCGGATGATGCTATGACCGTGGAGTCGCCAATCAGCGGCTGAGTAAGCGGGAGTTGTTGTTCGACGTGACGGAGCAACCAACCTTCGCGGAGAAAGATGCGGGTTTCGTATGTTGGTCAGGCAGGCTGCTAACGTTCTCGAGCTGCTGGAGTACTTTGCGCGCCGCAAACGACCGGCGACGCTGGCCGAGATCTCGGACGATCTGGGCTGGCCGCGCTCCAGCACCTTCAATCTTGTCGGCACGATTGTCGACAAGGGATGGCTCTACGAGACGCGAGCGCGAAGCGGCTACTATCCAAGCCCGCGCTGGCTGACGCTGGCGCGCGCCGTTGCGGACGCGGCGCCGCTTCCAGAAGTCGCCTATGCACTCGTGGCAGAAATTGCCAAGGAGACCGGAGAGACCACGGCGATCGCGGCCCTAGCGGGCACCTCTGCGATCTTCCTGCATGTCGAGGAATCCGGGCATTCGGTGCGCTACTTCGCTCAAGTGGGCGACCGGGTGCCGGTGTATGCAAGCTCGGTGGGAAGGGCCATCCTGGCGCAGCATTCTCCCGAAGAACGGCGGGCCATCTATCGCAAGATCAAGTTCGAGCCGTTTTCCGAAACCACGCCCGTGAGCGCCGACGCGGTGGAGGCTGAACTCGAGATCGCGGCCAAGCGCGGGTACCACCAGAGTTCGTCGGAGTACATTCCCGATCTGGCAGGCGTCGCGCTTTCCCTTCCGCTCAGTTCACGACAGCTCTCGATCGTCGTTGCCGGACCGACGTCTCGGTGCCTGGAACGAAGAGCACTGACGGCAGCAACGATGCAGCAAGCATTGCGCCGCTTCGCGTCCGAGCTGGAAAGTAATTGAGATTTACGGCCAAGGCTCAGTTCGTCCTGGCTTCGAGCGCCTCGCGTTCTCGCTTCACCTGGTCCTCGCTGACCGGCGCGGCCTTGCCCCAGTGGTTGCGGACATAGCTGGCGACAGCCGCGACCTGCACGTCGTTAAGCTGCCAGCCGAATGCCGGCATTACAGGGCCGGTCGGTTCGCGATCCGTCGCCACGCTCTGCGCGCCCTGCAGAATCACCCGCAACACTGTCGTGGGATCGCCCGTGTTGACGGTTGCGGCTTGCGAGAGATTCGGGATCAGGTTCGGAACTCCGGTGCCATCCGACTTATGGCATGCTGAACAGAGATCCTGATAGATCGCGCCGCCGGCCGCGAGCACTTTCTGGTCAGCAGACGAGTTGTCCGCCACGGGCTTTGGCCCGGTCACGTCCTTCAGGTAGGTCGCCATGGCCTTGACGTCCTCGTCGCTCAGCCTCGACGTCGAGAGGTCTACGACCTCGCCCATCAATCCCGCAGCCGCCGCAAAACGGTTATGGCCGGTCTTCAGATATTGCGCGAGATCTTCGACGGACCAGGTTGCAAGCGGCCCCTCCCCGCTGGTGATATCCGGCGCGACCCAGCCCTGCAGCGTGTAGCCCTGCAATAGCGCCGATGTCTTGTCGCCACCCAACCAGGTCTTGGGCGTGTGGCAGGCGCCGCAATGCCCTGGTCCCTGCACGAGATAGGCGCCTCGATTCCATTCCTTAGATTTCGAGGCATCCTCGCGAAACTCTCCCGGCGTGAAGTAGAGCTTGTCCCAGGCCATCATCGCCGTCCGGATATTCAAGGGGAATGGCAGCTTGTTGGAGACAACTGCGTTGTGAACGGGAGCGACGGTCGAGAGATAAGCGCGGATGTCCTTGACGTCCTCGCGCGACATCCGCGTGAAATACGGAAACGGCATGGCCGGATAGAGCCGCTTGCCGTCCCGGCGTATCCCTCGCCGTACCGCCGCGTCGAACTCCTCGTCGCTCCACGCGCCGATCCCGGTGTCCCGATCAGGCGTGATGTTTGGGGAAACCAGCACGCCGAACGGCGTCTCGATCGCTCGCCCACCGCTGAAGGGACGATCGCTTCCCGGGACCGTGTGGCAGCTTCCGCAGTCGGCGGCATTGAGGAGGTAGCGGCCGCGCTCCACCGCTGCGAAATCCTGCAAGCTCGCGCTTGTGGCCGCGGACCCGCCAACGACGAGCGCGATGCTCGCAAGCACGAACCGCAGCCTTCTAGCCATCGATCAACTGTCCCGGTTTCTTGAGATATTTTCCGCGGATCGCATCTGCTGCCCAGTAAGTCAGCGCCGCGACCGTGTCCGTCGGATTGTAGCCGGCGTTTTGCGGAAAGGCGCTCGCGCCCAGCACGAACAGGTTCGGCACGTCCCAGCTCTGCAAATAGCGGTTCAGCGCGCTGGTGCCGGGATCGGTGCCCATAATCGCACCGCCACACAGATGCGTCGTCTGGTACTTGGTGATGTCGTAGGGTGCCTTACGATATTCCTTCTGGACCTGCCGCGCGCCCATTGCCTGGAAGATTTCGGCGAACTTGTCGGTCAAGAACTTGTTCTGCTTGATCTCGTTGTCGTGGAAATCCATGGTGATTCGCGCCAGCGGTCGGCCGAAGCGATCCTTGTAGGTCGGATCGAGATCGACATAAACGTCGCGATAGCTGTACATGCTGCCATGCACGCCGGTTCCAGGCTTGAGCGCGCTGAGATAGTTCTCCTTCACTGCCTTCTTCCATTGCGCGCCCCATCGCGGCGTTCCCGGCGGCACCGGAGTGGTCTCGATCGGCCGACCGTTGGTCTGCACCTGCCCCATATAGCCGCCGCCGACGAAGCCATGCGGCCCGTGATCGAAATTGTCGCCGTTGAACTCGTCGATGCACATTCCGATCGCGCCGGAGGCGATGAAAGGATTGAAGATGAATTTGGCAGGGTCGAAGAAGCTGACGACGTCGGAGATCGTCTGGTGCGTGAAGTTGCGGCCGATCACGCCGGTGTTGGCTGCCGGATCGTAAGGCTTGCCGATCCCGGACAAGAGAAGCAGCTGCACATTGAAGATGGTGTAGGCCGATAGCACCACAAGATCGGCCGGCTGCTCCCATTCATTGCCGGTGGTATCGACAAAGGTGACACCGGTTGCGCGTTTGCCCGAACCGTCAAGGCTTATCCGCGTCACCTCGCTGTTGTCGCGCGCCGAAAAATTCGGCTTACGCATCAGCGCGGGCAGGATCGTGGTCTGCGGGGAGGCTTTCGAATAGTTGCCGCAGCCGAACCATTCGCAGAAACCGCAATACGTGCAGGGACCAAGCCGCACGCCGAGCGGGTTCTGATAGGGGCGCGACATGTTACCCGATGGCTGTGGGAATGGCTTGTAACCGAGGTCGCGGGCGGCCTTGGCAAACAGCGTGTAGCTGAACGGTTGGTCTTGCGGCGGATTTGGATAGGGCCTCGAGCGCGGCCCTTCGAAAGGATTGCCGCCGTCGATGATCTTGCCTTTGATGTTGCCGGCCTGGCCTGACGTGCCGCAGAGATACTCGAACCGGTCGTAATGCGGCTCGAGCTCGTCATAGGTCACACCCCAGTCCTGGATCGTCATGTCTTCGGGCAGGAAGCTCGCGCCATAGCGTTCCGTCAGATGCGTGCGCAATACGAAATCCGACGGCAGGAAACGCCAGGTCTCCGCGTTCCAGTGCACGCCTCCGCCGCCGACCCCGTTGGGCGGCATGAACGCACCCCAGCTACGGATCGGCAGCGCCGTCTGATTCATCTTGTTGCGGAAGGTGAAGGTGGTCTGGTCGGGACGCAGGAAGAGTTCGTGTCGAATCCGGAACCGCAGTTCGTCCGCCGCATAGCCCGGCGGAAAATCGGTGGCGGTGTTGCGCCAGGGTCCGCGCTCGATCGCAACCACATCGAGGCCTGCATCGGCAAGCTCGTAGGCCATGATCGACCCGGTCCAACCGAGGCCGACGATCACGACATCCTTTGGCGGCAGTTTGCGGGCCATTGTTCGGCGCTCACGATTTTGCAGGGGTCCAGTCGGCGCGGCCGGCGATACTCACGGGCGGGTACGGATAACGCTCGTTGTGCCGCATCACCCAGTCGCGATAGTCGTAACGGATGCCCGGAAAGCCGATCATCTTCCATCCGACCATGTCGCGATTGCCGCCGTGGATCGGATCGGCGAAAAAACCTTCCGGTACGTCCTTCAATAGCGCATCGAAGAATCCCTGCGCGTCGACGCCGTCGAATTTTGCATCGCCCGCCTCGATCTTCTTCAGCAGTTCATCCTGCTCGTTGATGTTCAATTCGGCAAAAGCCCTGCCGCCGTGGTTCGATCGGCAGAAGGCGTCGAGCCCCGCCAGCCCCTTGCGATAGAGCTGCGCGTGCGAAAGCTCCGATTGCGGCCCCTGCTCCTTGATGCCCTTCACATGCGGGCCGAGCGTGTACAATCCCTCGTTCGATCCATAGGGCCCCTTGAGTTGCCGATCGATGAAGACGGCGCAGCCGGCATCCTTTCCGCCTGGCGTTTCCGGATCTGGCGGAATGATCCGATCGACGATTGCTTCCATCGCGCGGGCCTCGTCGGCGGTGAAGAATTGCCAGGGTCCTGGCCGCTCGATCTCCGGCGCCGAGTTCGGAAATGGCGCCCAAGGCACATGATCGCGGATGACGGTCGCGCGTGTCAGCGACGTGGTGCCGACAAGCCAGGCTGCGAGCGAAAATAAGAACGATCGCCGTCGCATGGGAGGTCCCATCGAGCTACCTCGGCCAACGTCGGCGCCGTTCGCCAGTTCCTAATTCTTTGGTAGGAACGTCGCTCCCGCCGCGGCGTTACGCCGGAAAACACCGAAAGGAGCACGCAATGACACGCATGCCACGCATGCTATGTCTTGCCATCACAATCGCGATCCTTGGTGCCGCTCCGGCGATGAGCCAGACCAAGGAGCAGCAGGCTCGGGAATCGACCGGTATGGCGAACTCCCAAAAGCAGCTCGGCGGGCTGAAGAAGGACCGAGAGATCAGCCATCAGATCTTCCGTGCGCAGACGCGGCACCATTATCATACGATGGCCCGGCATACCTGATGTTTACCTGAGGTGACCATCCACGAGCAATACGCTGAAAATGCGACTTGCTCAGCGTCACCAAGGATAGGCTGTGAGATGCCGGAGCGTTGGTCGCCGTGAGCGCAACGAGTGAAGCTGGCTATCACCGCGATCCATTGAACTTCGTCAGCCGCCAGCGCACGAGATCGTCGGCGCCCGGACCGGCCTGCGGCCGTACATCCCGCAGGCGGACAACTTCACCTGATTTTTCGTCGACAAGAGCAAGCTTGACCGCCCGCCCGCTGCTCTGATTGATGAATTTCAGCGGCGGACCTTTGTCGCCAGCGATCTGCCATTTGTCGCCGACCTGCGCAAGTGCCTGGATCACGAGAATAATGTCCGCTCCCTTTCGCGTCAGAACGTATTCATAGCGGTCGGGCCCGGTCTGATACAGCCGCCGCTCAATCAGCTCATTCTCCTCGAGATGCTTGAGACGATCGGACAGCGTGGCGTGGGTGACGCCGGTCGACTTGCGCAGGTCATCGTAGCGGCGCAGCCCAAGACCGAGGTCCCGCAGGATCAGCATTGCCCAGCGGTCGCCGACGGCGTCCAGAACGCCGGCAATCGAGCACACCATTCCCTCGAAACTCTTCGAGCGCATTCGTCATACCCCCTCGCAAATCGCTCTAATAATTAGAGTAATTTCGACGTGCGCACAACCCTTGCAAATCTCTTGCTTTCTGCTCACTCTTATCATTAGAGTTAAAGGTCTCATTAGAACTCTTGGATCGGAAGGAAACAGCTATGGCAGATCTCCGCGATCTCGTTCTGGATGCCCATGGCGCAGCGCAATGGAAACGGTTTCGCGGCATTGAGGGGCGACATGTCGATCGTTGGTTCGCTCTGGGCCGGAAAAGGCTGGCCTGAGGTGCTGAAGGACGTTCGCGTCACGGTCGATATCCCCGGCCAGCAGCTCAGCTACGAGCCATTCACCGCCGACGGCCTGCGCAGCTTCTATCGGCCCGATCTGGTTGCAATCGATACTGTCGAGGGCAAACGCCTGAGAGAGCGGAGCAGTCCGCGCGCTTCTTTTGCCGACCACACCCCAGCCACCCCATGGGACGATCTGCACCTCGCCTATTTCAGCGGCTATGCGATGTGGAACTATCTCAACACGCCCTTCATGTTCGCATTGCCGGGCTTTTCGACCGAGGAGATCGAGCCTTGGAACGAGAGCGGAGAGACGTGGCGCCGGCTCAAAGTGACCTTCCCCAGCTCAGTTGCGACACACTCTCACCAACAAGTCTTCTATGTCCGCGCCGATGGGCTCATTTCGAGGCTCGATTATTTCGCTGATGTGATCGGCGGCGTTCCGACCGCCCACTACGTGTCCGACTATCGCGACTTCGACGGCATCAAGATCCCGGCCAAGCGTCGAGCCTATCGCCGCAATGCAGACGGCACTCCCATGACAAACGGGATCGGCGTCGCCATCGACATCGCCGCCGTCAGGTTCTTCTAACGAGATACGCGGTCGCCGGACCGCGACGGGAGGATATATGGTCGAAGCGGAAAAACGTCACACGGTGACGATCGAGATCAACGGCATCCGCCGTACGCTCGAGGTCGAAAGCCGTAAGCTGCTGGTCCACTTGATCAGGGACGATCTCGGCCTGACTGGCACGCATATCGGCTGCGACACCTCGCAATGCGGCGCCTGCACCGTCGAGATCGATGGACAGGCGACAAAATCATGCACCGTGCTCGCCGTCATGGCTGACGGCGCCTCGATCACGACGATCGAGGGCGTGTCGCCGGCGGGATCGCCCCTGGATCCGGTGCAGACCGCCTTCCATGAGCATCACGCGCTGCAGTGCGGCTTCTGCACGTCGGGAATGATCATGAGCGTGCGCCAGTTGCTGCGCGCTCATCCCGATCCAAGTGAAGACGACATCCGCCACGGCATAGCCGGCAACATCTGCCGCTGCACCGGCTATCACAACATCGTCCGCGCCGTTGAGTCCCTCGTTGCAAAGGGCTGATCGCCATGAACGCAACCGTGCTCCCCTACATCGGCCAGCCGCTGAAGCGCCGCGAGGATTTCAAATTCCTCACCGGCAAGGGCCGCTATGTCGACGATATCAGGCTGCCCGGCATGCTCCATATGGCGATCGCGCGATCGCCGCATGCGCATGCCATCATGAAGAACGTCGACCTTGGCGCGGCCAAGGCAGCGCCGGGCGTTCGCCTTGCCCTCTCCGGTCAGGATCTTCAGGGCAAGATCGGTCCGATTGTTCCGAACTGGGTCATGCCCGGCACCAAGGTGCCGTTTCGCCCGGTTGTCGCCATCGATCGCGTGCGTTTCGTCGGTGAATGCGTCGCGCTGGTGGTGGCGGAGACGCAAGCGCAAGCCTATGACGCCGTCGGCCTGATCGACGTCGATTATCAGGTGCTGCCTGCGGTCATCGACGAAGAAGCCGCGATCGCCGCCGACGCGCCGCAGCTTCATGACAACGTGCCCGGCAACATCACGACCGTGTACAAGGTGCGCGGCGGGCACTATGCCACGGCCGTCCGCGGAGCCGATCAGGTTCTCAAGCTGCGCCTCGTCAACAACCGCCTGATTCCGACCTGCATGGAAACGCGCAGCGTGGTCGCCGCGCCCGAGCCCGACGGCACATTGACGGTGTACATGCCAAGCCAGGTCCCGCAGATGCATCGGCGCTGGATCGCCGAGACCGTCGGCATTCCGGAACACCTATTGCGCGTCGTCGCGCCCGATATCGGCGGCGGCTTTGGTGCCAAGATGCATCTTTATCCGGAGGAGCTGCTCTGTCCGCATCTCGCGCGCGAACTCGGCGTACCAGTGAAATGGTGGGAAAGCCGTTCCGAGAGCCATCAATCGACCAACCATGGCCGCGCCCACACTGAAAATATCGAGGTGGCGATCAAAAATGACGGCATCATTCTCGGACTGAAAGTCGAAACGCTCGGGAATGTCGGAGCCTATCTCTCCAACATGGCGAGCGGTGGGCCGACCGTTAACACCGTCAATTTCGGCACCGGCAATTATAGAATCGCGAACTACGAGGCGACGTCGCGCGTCGTCGTCACCAACACCGTGCCCGTCGATGCCTATCGTGGCTATGGCCGGCCGGAGGGCGCCTATATCGCCGAGCGCGCCATCGACGCCGTGGCGCGTCATCTGAATCTGGATCAGGTCGAGATCAGGCGGAAGAATTTCATTCAGCTCGCCGATTTTCCCTACCGGCCCTATGGAGGCATGGCCGTGATCTACGATAGCGGCAATTATCAGGGCCTTCTCGACAAGGCCCTCGCCGCTTTCAACTACGACGCTCGCCGGAACGAACGCGACACCTTGCGCCGCGACGGCATCTACCGCGGCATCGGCGTTGCCGCGTACACGCATATGTGTGGCATGGCGCCGTCGCGGCGTCTTGCGCTGATCGGATTCGATCGCGGCGGCTGGGAGAGCGCGCGGGTTGCGATCGATTCCAGCGGCCGCGCCACGGTGTATTCGGGTTCGATGAGCCAGGGCCATGGCCACGTCACCTCGCTGTCGCAGATCGCCGCCGACGTGCTGCAAATCGCGATCGAGAACATCGACGTGATTCAGGGCGATACCCGCCAGGTGCAGGCTGGCCACGGCACCTTCAACTCGCGTTCGATGGCAGTGGGCGGATCGAGCCTGCATGTCTGCTCGGAGCGCATCGTCGCGAAAGCAAAGAAGATCGCCGCGGGCATGCTGGAGGTCGACGAGAAGGACGTCGCCTATGCCGCGGGCCAGTTCAGTGTGCCCGGCACCGACATCGCACCTCTGGCCTTCGGCAAGGTCGCGCGCATGGCCTATGTCGGACACAAGCTCCCCGATGGGGTCACGCCTGGCCTCGACGAAACCGTCTTCTACGATCCGACCGGAATGAGCGCGCCGTCCGGCGTCCATCTTGCCTATGTCGAGGTCGATCCCGAGACCGGGATCGTCGACATCATCGACTATGTCGCGGTCGACGACGTCGGCACGTTGATCAATCCGCTGCTGGCGGCGGGCCAGATCCACGGTGGCGTCGTGCAGGGCATTGCCCAGGCACTCTATGAAGAGGTCAGCTACGATCCTGACAGCGGACAGCTCCTGACCGGCTCGCTGCTCGACTACGCCGTGCCGCGTGCCGAGCATGTGCCCAGCATCACCTCGCTGTTCCAGGAGACCCCCTCCCCGACCAATCCGATCGGCGTCAAAGGCATCGGCGAAAGCGGCTCGATTGCGGCGCCGCCCTGCATGGTTCACGCCGTGCTCGACGCGTTGTCGCCCTTCGGCATCAGCCACCTCGATATGCCGCTGACGCCGCCGCGCATCTGGGCGGCGGTCCAGAGCGCGCGCAACGGAGCAGGCCAATGATCCCTGCGCCCTTCGACTATGTTCGCGCGGGCTCGCTCGCCGAGGCGATCGATCTCCTGCGCCGTGATCCAGACGGCACGAAGCTGGTCGCCGGAGGCCACACGCTGATCCCGACGCTGAAGCTTCGGCTTGCTTCGCCAGCGCTGCTCGTCGATATCCGCGGCGTCGCGGAAATGAAAGGAATCCTGGTCGGCGAGGACACCATCAGCATTGGCGCGCTGACGACACATGCCGAACTGCTTGCATCCAACGCGCTACACCAGGTGCTTCCGATCTTCCGTCAGGCGGCCAATTTGATTGCCGATCCGCAGGTGCGCAACCGCGGCACTATTGGTGGATCACTCGCCAATGCCGATCCCGCAGCCGATTGGCCGGCCATCGTGATCGCGCTGAAGGCGGAACTGGAGGTCGCAAGCGCCAGCGGATCAAGACGCGTAGCGGCGAATGACTTTTTTGTCGATATCTTCTCCACGGCGCTGGAGCCCGACGAGGTGCTGGTCGCCATCCATATTCCGCGCCCGGCGGCGGATACGCGCTTCAGCTATCGGAAAATCCGGCATCCTGCGAGCGGCTATGCCGTCGTCGGTGTGGCTGCCGGCGTGCGCGTCAACGTCGGCGTCGCCGCAGACGTCTCGATCGGCGTCACCGGCGCGGCGGGGCACGCATTTGCGGGAGATGTCGCGGCAAAATTCCTGGCTGGCAAGGCATTGTCACAAGGAAATATCGGAGAGGCCGCGAGGCTCCAGAGCGCAGCGACCGAGTGCCTGTCGGACCGCTACGCATCGGCCGAGTATCGCGCCAGCCTGGTCAGAACGGAAATAACGCGCGCGCTACTTGCTCTTGCTGCGTGAGGCGCGTTGGGGCGGTTCGGTCGTCTTCCCGGCCGAGGCCGCGCCGCCGAACCGCTTGCGGTTGAACGGCACGGCGCCGGCTCCCGGGACCACCTCGATGTCTTCGAGACGCAGCGGCTTGCCGCCGGCCGTCCGCAGTTCCGGATACTCGATCGGATGTCCGGCGCGGCGCTCACGAAAAACCACCTGCGGCCCCTCCGGCTCTGCGAGCCAACTGTCCCCCCATTTCTTGAGTGCAAGATAGGCGGGGAAAAAGTCGCGCCCTTTGTCGGTCAGAACATATTCGTATCGGCCGGCGTGCTCGGGCAACGGCACACGAGCCATGACGCCTGCCTCGACAAGTTTCTTCAGCCGACTGCTCAGGATATTGGGCGCCACGCCGACATAGTACTCGAATTCGTCGAACCGCTTCACACCATAATAGGCCTCTCGCAGGATCAGGATCGTCCAGCGATCGCCGACGATTTCCATGGCTCGCGCCATGGAACATTCCTTGTTTGCGAGACGGCTTTGCTTGACGCCGGACATAGCTCTCTTCAGCTCCGAACTCGAGCCCGTACCATATTGGGGCGAGTTCGCGTATGTCCAGTGTCAGCGTAGCTTGCCTGTTTTCGGTGGATCAGGCCGCCTGACCCGGCTCGGTCTGCGGCTTGACGGCGGTCTCAGGCTCAAGTGCGCGCCGATGTGTCACCAGTACGCCGGCTTCGCTCAAGCGCTTCAATTCAGCTTCGCTGACGCCGAGTTCGCCGAACACCGCGGCATTATGCTCACCTTGAAAGGCTGGAGTGCCGATCGGCGTCAGCTCTTCGGCCGAAAAGCGCCAGGGACGTCCAGGCAGGCGATACTGACCACCGCTGCGGTCGGAGACGTATTGCACGGCTCCCCAATAGTCGCTCCATTCCGATGCCGTCAGTTCCTTGATCGAGCGGATCTCGCCCATCGCGATCTTGGCTTCATCGAACTGGGCGTCCAAGGTCGCCATATCCGGGAAGGTCAGTATCCACGACTGGATGATCTGGTGAAGCGCACCGAAATTCAGCCGGCGCGCGGCCGCGCTGGAGAATCGCGGATCGTCCATCAGGTCCGCTCGGCGCATCGCGCGCAACCACGACGGAAAGGTCCGGCTTCCGACAATGCTGGTCGCGACCGTGAAGTGCTCGCCTTGCGGCCCGGTAAAGAACGAGCAATCGGTGGCACCAAGCACGGCGGGTTCGGCGCCGATATCATCGTCGGAAAGATCGACATGCGCCCGTTCGTTGACCGCGAGCAGCGTCGCAGCCATCGCGACATCGATGTACTGGCCGCGTCCGGACTTCTGGCGGCTGTTGAGCGCTGCCAGGATGGCGATCACAGCCTGCAGTCCGGCATAGACATCGGCGTGCGATAGACTGTCCGTGCGCGGCTCAGTCAGCGCACTCCCATAATGACGAACGCTGTTCTCGGTGAAACCTGCCTCGGCCTGCACCGTCGGCGCGTATGCCATCCGACTCCGCCACGGTCCTCCCTGGCCATAGCCGGTGATCGAGGCATAGATCAATCGCGGATTTCGCTTTGACAGAGTCTCATAGTCGAGACCGAAGAAACCCAGCGTGCCCGCACGGAAATTCTCGACGACGACATCGGCCGTGTCGCAGAGCTTCAGCGCCAGCTCATAGGCACCGGGCACATTGAGATTGATGCTGACATTGCGCTTGCCGGCATTCTGCTGCGCGTAATAGCCCGACATGCCGTCGCTCGATGGAAATGCAAAGCGCGAGACATCCGGGCTTGGCGGCTCGATCTTGATGACCTCGGCACCAAGATCCTGCAACGTCCGTGCGCATAACGGGCCGGCGAGCACACGGGAGAAGTCGACAACACGGATTCCGCTTAAAGGGCCGCTCATGTCAGCGCCCCGCGAATTTTGCGAGGCCCGGGCCATTCTTGCGGAATGACGCGAGACCGGTCTTCAGGTCTTCCGAGGTCCAGATCGGCGCCTGCACCCTCGCCATCGCCTCATCGGCAGCAGCGACACCTTCATTGACCGCGATGTACGCGAGTTGCTTGGTGGCCGCATGCGCCACGGTCGGACCCTGCGCGAATTCTTCCGCAAGCGTCATCGTGGTCTGCTCCAGCGACTCCTCCGGAACCGTCAGATTGATCAGCCCCCACTTCTCCAGCGTCGGCGCGTCGTAGCGCCGCGCCAGCATCGACATCTCCTTGGCGCGCTGAGCTCCGATACGCTGCACCTGCCGCTGGATTCCGCCGAGCAGAGGATGCAGCCCGAGCGTCGCCTCGACCGATCCGATCTTTGCCGAAGAGGCGGCGATGATGTAGTCGCAGGAGAGCGCAAGCTCGAGTCCGCCGCCAAGGCAGACGCCGTGAACGCTGGCGATCAGCGGAATTGGCAACAACTCCATGAAACGCAGGAACTCGACGCCGTTGAGCCGCCTGTTTTCGCTGGCCTGATCAGCGGCACCCGCGGCGACCCGCTTGTCGAAGATATCCAGATCCGCGCCGGCAGAGAAATGGCGCAGTCCGCTGCGGATCACGATAGCGCGGCTGCCGACCCTCTGGGCCGCCTCCACCTGCTCGACAAGCGCATTGATGAGCTTTGGGCCGAGCAGGTTGTACGGCCGATAAACCATGGTCAAAACGGAGATGTTGCCGCGCTCTTCGCGCGTCACGAGCACGTCCTCGGACAAAATTGCCTCCTGTGTGTCGGCGCTGCTTCGCAATGGCCGTATTCTCGTTTCGGAGAACACTACATCATGACTTGCATTTTGCAAGTCACGAGTCGTTGTCCGATGACGGCCTTGGCGCGCGGGCGCTCCAGCAGGAGGCAACTCATAGATGGAGTTCTATGATCCACCGCCTCCGAATGAGCGTTGCGCCTCGTCTAACCAGCCACCCAAGATCATCTCCGTTGGGAAACCAGCTCGACCTCGCCAGCGCATAGTCGTCCGGTCCGCGGGCGAATTCGATGCCACGCGGCAACCGAGACGACAACTCGAACGACAGGGTGCGAGGATAGTCACGCACGCGCCATTCGGGACGATGGGTCGGAAAGAACGCCAGGCACGCTACGCCGAAGGCATCGGCCAGATGCACCATCCCGGTGTCAGTCGAAATAATCCATCGCGCGTGACGCACAATGCCGCACAGTTCGTCGAGCGTGGCACAGGGCTCCAAATGAACGACTTTGCGGCTGAGTGCATCGGGGACGGTCCCTTGCGTCACGACGGGCCCGACCGCAAGCGCGCGTCGGAGAACATGCGCGTGGACCTCGTCCGGCATTTCGCGCAGTCGCATTGACGCCTTCGGGCAGACCAAGACATAGCCGCTTGGCAAGGCAGGTCGCGCCGGTCTGACCCGCGATGCCAGCCAGCTATTTCGTCGCCAGCCTGCCGGCACCTGCTCCGCCGCTACGCCGAGGCGTTGCAGGAAGAAATCGATCATCGCCCTGCACTGGAACTCCGGATCGAACGCAAAGTCGCGAATGTCGATGACGCGAGTAACTGCGTCACCAAGATCGATCGGCCGCGCAAACTCGGGAGAAAGCGTTCGAATATCGGCGAAGTCAGCGGCGGCGTGGACAGCTTCGACCATCTTGGAGAGACCAGGAAGCCGAAACAGTAGCGGCCGCGGTGGTACGACGCCGACCCGGATCGCCAACTGGAGTGCCTGCAGGCCGACGATCGCGTCGCCAAGCGCGCGTCCGAATCCGTTCAGAATCCCGACGGTGGCCGATGCCATCATTCAAACCCAAACGCTCAGAATCGCGCTGTCGCCGATATTCTCCGCCTGGCCCGCAGGCTGCTCCGGACCATGGTTCGAAGCTGTTACGCGATCGTGTCGTGAATCATTCAATCGGGTTGCGACTGTAACCAGTAGAGAGCGCGGGCTGAGCGACGCTAGCTGACTATTGGAAGACCATCTCAGTCTGCAGCCTTCACTCGCTGCCTGAGCGGATCGATATTTTCTTGAAGCATCGTCGTTGCAACAAACGCCACCGTCTGACAGCGCCGGATAGCTGCATCTTGTGTCAGCGCAGTTGCGGCTGCGTCATCAACATTTTGTGTGCCCGACCATGACCAATGGTACGCGTAAGCTCTGCTAGCCGAGATTCCGCAGCTCATTGAAGGTGTCGCCAATGCGGGCTCCTACCGAGCGAGTTCGTGCCGAGAGTTCGATGAAACGGCTCTTGAGGGCGCGTATGCATTCGTGAACTCGCGGTGGTGTGTGCTTGCGGGACGGATATACGGCCCAGACACCAAGTTCGTCAGGGAGGGTGCGGTCCAGGTCGATCTGTTGGAGATCGCCATTGGACAGCCCCTTCCAGACATCCCAGTAACTCAGCATTGCGATGCCCAAGCCTTCGATACAGGCGGAGCGAACAGCGTCAACACTGTTGGCTGAAAACGATCCGTCGATCCGGACACGATGTAGTTCGCCAGCGATCTGAAACGGCCAGGTCTCCATAGCGTGCAGTTTCAGGCAAGTGTGGCAGGCCAGATCGTCGATCGATGACGGCTTCCCGTGACGCGCGATGTAGGAAGGTGCCGCACATACGACACGCGGATTGTACGCCAGGTGCGCGGCGATCATGTCTGAAGACACGAGAGGCGATACCCGAACGGCAAGATCCAGACCAGTTGCGGCGAGATCCATGACACCGTCCGTCAAAGTGACGTCGGCCCGAAGAAGTGGGTTGTCGGCAAGCAGGCTCGTTACTACGGGGACCACGATCGAGCGGCCGATCAGACTAGGAGCGGTCATCTTCAGCATCCCGCTCACGCCGCGTTCCCCGGATCCTATCGACGCCAGCGCCGTCTCCCTGGCTTCCAGCAAGGCGTTCGCATGCGGAAGAAAGGCCTCGCCGTCCGGCGTGAGAGCGAGAGAGCGCGTGGTGCGATGAAAGAGGCGAACACCTAGTTCAGCCTCCAGCGCCGCTAGCCTTCGGCTAACCAGCATCGGCGTTCCGCCCACCTGTCGCGCCGCGGCAGAAAGACTGCCGGCGGCCGCTATCGTGCGGAACAGGGCGACGTTTGCTAGGTCCATACTGTAACACTAATCGATAAAGTGATTATCGACCAGCTCGGCTTCTGCGCTTTCTCGGCCTGAGCTATTTCCGTGTGCAGAGCTGGTTCGCCGTCAAAAGATGGGCCGCAGCTCATTTGGCGTCACGTCCGCGCCGGATGGAGACCTGCACAATGTACGCTGATAGCGAGGCGCTTTTCGCGCCTGTTGATATAAACGGCAGCACTGTCAAGAACCGCATTTCCGTTGCACCGATGACGCGCGTCAGTGCCACGGAGGACGGCCGAGCTACCGAAACCATGTCCCGCTACTATGAGCGGTTCGCGCGGGGCGGTTTCGGGATGGTCATCACAGAAGGCATCTACACCGATCAGGCCTTCTCGCAGGGTTATATCCATCAGCCCGGCATCACTGATGATGAACAGGCCAATGCCTGGAAGCCGGTCGTAAGGGGCATCAAGACGCACGGCGTGCTGGCGGTCGCCCAACTCATGCACGCCGGGGCAATCAGCCAAAGCAATTGCTTTCGCGAAAATCCGGTCGGGCCGTCCGCAATCCAGCCCAAGGGCCAACAGATGCAGTTCTACCACGGCAACGGCGCCTACGCTGTGCCCGCCGCGCTCACGGAAGAGCAAATCACCGACACCATCGCTGGTTTCGGCGCCTCGGCTGCGCGGGCAATCGAGGTGGCCGGATTCGACGCCGTGGAAATCCATGGCGCCAACGGCTATCTGCTCGACCAATTCTTGACGGACTATGCCAATGAACGAACGGATCGCTGGGGCGGCGCCATCGAAAATCGCGTGCGGCTGATCGTCGAAACCTTCAGGAAGGTTCGGGCGAAGGTCGGGGCCGCGGTGCCGGTCGGGGTCCGTATATCCCAAGGCAAGGTGAACGACCACTTTCATAAATGGGCCGGTGCCGAGCGCGACGCCGAAGTCATCTTCGGCAGCCTCGCCGATGCCGGAGCTGACTTCATCCATGTGACCGAGTTCGAAGCGTGGAAGCCCGCTTTCGGCGAGCAAGGCCCGTCCTTGATGCACCTCGCCAAGCGCTACGCCTCAAAGGCGACAATTTTAGCCAATGGCAGCTTGCATAATATTGGGCAGGCAATGGCAGCACTAGACCATGGCGCCGATATCGTGACGATCGGCCGGGGTGCCCTCGCGAACCCGGACATGCCGAACCGTCTGTCGATGCGCCGCGCGCTCAACGAGTTCAATCCCGCGATCCTCGCACCTATAGCGAACATCAAAGCGAGCGAGCTCGCGATGTAGGTATCTGTCGCCTCCCTGGACTGACCGAGGAGGGCTCTCTGGTTGGTGGATGGCCTAGGTGAGGCTGTCGGCTTTCCGCCATTCTTTCCGTTCCCCATCCACACCATCAAGGAGGCAGCAAATGGCCAAACGCAACATTCTATTCCAGGGCGCGACCATCCTGACCATGGATGAGCGCGTCCCTAACCTCACCACTGGCGACATCCTCGTTCGTGGCGATCACATCGAAGAGATCGCTCCGAATATCCAGGTCGACGAAGCGGAGGTGATCGATGCCAAGGGATGCATTATCCTGCCCGGGTTCATCGATGCCCACCACCATGTGTGGCTGGGGGTGCAACGTCGGGTAATGCCCGATTGCGCCGACCTCTTCGCTTACATCGACCTCGTTGCCGAGAAGATTGGCTCGAAATATCGGCCGCTCGACACCTATCTGAGCACCAAACTGACCGCCCTGGCGTCGTTGGACGCTGGCATCACGACCCTCCTCGACGCCGCGCATAATACCCGCGGCCCTGAGCATAGCGACGCTTCACTCGACGCGCTTCGCGATAGCGGCATCCGCGCGCTGCACATGGTTGGCGCTCCGATGGACAAGCAATTCACCGACGGCCATCTGCCAGGGGACCTGAAGCGCCTCGCCAAGAGATGGAACCATGCATATGGCCTCGTGCAGGTCGGCTATTTCGGACATCTCAAGTTCAAGCTGGACGAGTTCGAAGTCGCCCGGAGGCTGGATATGCGCGTGCTCTTCGAGATGGTCGGCGATTACAACAAACTTCCCCCTGAATTCGCGAAACCTGGTCTGCTTGGGCCGCACACCATTTTCAATCACTGCGCACGGCTCCCGCAGGACACATGGAAGGTATTCGCCGAGGCCGGCGTCAACGTGACGGTCAACCCGCGTTCAGACGTATTGTTCGGCTTCGACGACGAGCGCTTCGCCTATCAAGAGGCGATCGACCACGGCTTTAAGCCCGGGTTGGGCATCGACGTGGAAACCACCTACGGCAGCGACATGTTCGGCGAGATGCATGCCCTCTTCCATCAGCAGCGTGCCGCGATGCGCTACCGTGTGCTGCGCGGCGAGCCGAACGTTCCAGCGCCGATCACAGTCGAGGCCGTGTTGCAGGCCGCCACCGTCAATGGCGCGCGCGTCACCGGTCTCGAACACGCGATTGGCACGCTCGCACCCGGCAAAAAGGCCGATCTGATCATGGTGCGTACCGACAGCATCGCGGTCTTTCCGGTCACCAACGCCGTTGCGGCGGTCGTGCAGGCGGTCGAGCGTTCCGATATCGACACCGTCATGGTGGCTGGCTCCTTCCGCAAGCGCGGCGGCAAGCTGGTCGACGTTGACGTCCCCAAACTGCGCCGCGACGTCGAGGCCTCGCGCCAGTGGCTCGCGGAGGTCAGCGGCCACCATCCCGACCTGTTCAAGACGACAGCCTGATCGCCCACGTCTGCGGCGGCGCGGCGGATAGACCGCGCCGCCGGGCGCTTTCGCCGAGAGGCTACGCCGTCCGAGAACGCGAATAACGACGACCTTGGAAAAATGATGATCGAGACACTCGACCAAGAAGCGAGGATAGAATGCCCAAGGGAATTTTCTGCAGCTTCGGCGTTGATCGTCAGGCCTTAACATGATGGTGGGGGAGGCAGGACTCGAACCTGCGAAGCCATGAGGCGGCTGATTTACAGTCAGCTTTTTCGGATTTTCACGCACAACCATAAACCTCCACTGAGAAGCCGAAACCCTTTCCTTTCAATGTCATAACGCTATAGTGGCATCAGGCGACACTTCAGGAACTGCCACCATATACAACATCTAGGTGGGGCTTAGAGTGGGGCTTGGAAGAAGGACTGGGGGATAGCTGATGCGGCAGCCACTAAGCGCGAAGGCGATCGAGCATGCGAAACCGAAGGCGACGCGCTACGCCTTGCCGGACGCCGGGCACCCTGGATTGCGGGTGCTGGTGTATCCGTCCGGTGCGAAGTCGTTCGTCTACAGGTTCCGGCGCAGCGATAAGAAGGATATGACCGTGGTGATCGGTCCCGCCAGCGGTCGGGGCGCACTTACGCTGACGCAAGCCCGTGAGGCGGCTGGTGATGCGCGCAGGCAGCGTGCGATGGGCATTGACCCCGCCGAACAGAAGCGCGCTACACGCAGGGCGGAAGCCGCCCGCATCGCTGCCGAGGAACGGGAGGCCCGCCGGAAGGACGACACCGTCGAGAAGGTATTGGGCCGATACTACGCGGACCACGCGGACCATCTGAGGTCCGGCGACGAAGTGCGGCGCGTGCTGAGCAGAGAGCTTAAGAGCTGGGCCAAGCGGCGGATCGACGACATTCAACGCCGCGACGCAATCCGGGTTCTCGACGCGATGAAGTCGCGCGCGCCTATCCAGTCGCAGCGGCTTCGGTCTTACGGGCGGCATTTTTTCAACTGGTGTATCGCTAAAGAGCTGGTCGCGACCAACCCCTTCGAAGGCACCGCAGCGGTGAAGGAAACGCCGCGCGACCGCGTGCTGACCGACGACGAATTGCGTCTCTTGCTGCGGGCGATAGATCAGCGCCTAAGCGAAGTCGCGGAAATGGAATGGCTGGAACTCGACTTAAACAGCGCCGCCCCGACGTGGACCCTCCCGGGCGCGCGGTCAAAGAACGGACAGGCGCACGTCGTCCCCCTCGCCCCGGCTACCGTCGCGCTTCTGTCCGGCATGGACAGGATTAAGGATGCGCCGCGCGTGTTCGAGTCGTTCTCGACACGGCACGCGGAGCGGCGCCCCCTCTCGGCGGGGCACGCGAAGCGTTGCCTTGATGAGAAAATGCTTGAGATCGCGCGGGAAGACGCGGCGGAGCGCGGCGATGATCCCGACGCGGCCAAAATCGAGCCTTGGCGGCTGCATGACCTGCGACGAACGGCAGCAACGACGATGCCCCGGCTGGGCGTGGACGTGGTGACTGTCGAGCGCGTGTTGAACCATCAGATGCGCGGCGTGATGGCGGTTTATCAGCTTCACACCTTTGCCGCCGAGAAGCGGCACGCGCTCAACCTATGGGCGGATTTCCTCGCCGACCTGACGGCGGCGCGCGAGTCAAACGTCGTGCCCTTCAAGGCGGGGGCGTGACATGGCACCCCTCCCCTCGGCTCAAGAAATGGCACGCAGCGAAATCGCGGTTATGGTGGAGATATTCGAGCGCGAAGGCGATGCGTCCGCAGCGTGGCGTGCCTTCTTTCTCGCGCGAAAGTACGGTTGCGAGATTCCCGAATCGATCAATGCCGAAATCGACCGCTTCGCGGAGGCGGTGGGGTCTATTGCCGAGCGAGCGCACAACGGTGACAGGCGGGCGACGATCGATAACGAAACGGTCGGAAGAATCTGGAAAGACGGCCGGAATCGCGATTCGGGAGGCGCCACGTTCAGAGCGCGCCGCGCCTTTGACATTGCAGTTAAGGTTGAGAAGTTGCGGCGGGCCGGCTTTTCGTCGGCGGCAGCCGTCGAGATGACGTGCAAGGAAAAGGGCGTCAGCAAGACCACCGTGCACAACGCCATGAAGCAACACGGTGGCGTGCATTACATGGCGGACGGTGAGCTTCGCTCTTTGTAGCGATCGACGGATGAGCGACGGACAGATTCCAGCAAAGTGGGGTAGTTAAATGAGACGACTAAGCCCCGCTCTCGCGATACCTCTTGAGATATCACCAGGCCCAAGAGGTTCAACATGAAGCAACTGATTAAGTCTGAGGCCGTGCGTGAACGCCTCGACATGCCCCGCTCTTCGTTCGAGCGACTTGTGAAGCTGCGAACGAATGGCTTCCCCGCGCCGATCTATATCAGCCGGTCGCGTTTCTTCGACGCGGCTGAAATTGAAACGTGGATGGCGGGACTCTCCGGCCGCGCCAAGACCGCAGCGTGAGGGAGAACGCACCGATGATCAACATCGACAATCTCGACTCCACCGCCGACCGCGCCAAGTATGCCCTCGCGCTTGCCGAAGCCCTTGAAGGCACCGAGGAAGTCAGGCTCGGCCCGACCGACCAAGCCTTGTGCGCAAAGGCGCTGCGGGACCGCGCAGCCCTGATCGATGCCGGGCTTGCCTGACGCTTCACGCCCTTACTTCTCAACAAAACATCAACACCGACGCGGTGTCTTGCCTCGCGTCGGTGTTTTTGC
Source organism: Bradyrhizobium sp. Leo114 (assembly GCF_055229415.2). Classification (NCBI taxonomy): domain Bacteria; kingdom Pseudomonadati; phylum Pseudomonadota; class Alphaproteobacteria; order Hyphomicrobiales; family Nitrobacteraceae; genus Bradyrhizobium; species Bradyrhizobium sp. Leo114. Next base: position 78,981 of record NZ_JBUYEN020000014.1, read on the forward strand.
CTTGTGCAAGAGGATTTTTGGCAAGGGATACCGAAACAGCCCCGACAAATCCTCGAAACTCCTCAAATATCCTCACACCTACTCGGACCTATGGAGCAAGACCGTGGACATCAATTTTCTTGCGGAAGCCGAAGTCGCTGACTTCCTCGGGAAGTCAGTCAAAACCTTGGCGCGCTGGCGGCGCGAGGGTTACGGCCCCGCCTACGTTCGTGTTGGCCGCTCGCCTCGTTACCGGCGTGAAGACCTTGCGGCCTTCATGCAGGCCAATAGCATCGCACCCGGCGGCATGGCCGCGTAACCCAAGAAGAAACCCGCCGTGCTTGGGAGGGCACGGCGGGTCAAGAGAAAGACGGAAGGCTGAACAAATGAACCCTACGCTCCCTGCCGCCTGTTCGTCAGGCAATTTTGGTTGCCCTCACGGCATTCGCGCCAGTTACATCGATCGCGGTTCGCCGTTCGATAGTCGCGTCCGGCTCTACCACCACGACGGCGGCTTTTACGAATTGAGCGTCCGCGACGTGCGTTCTTTTCTGGACCTCATGTTTCGAGGCGGCACGCCGCGCAGCCGCCTGATGCGCCTCTATAAGCACGCGCGGCAGGCGGACTGTCTGAGCACGCGCTGTGCCTGAATCCGCCTTCGAGCGCGCCGCACAAGCGATGCACGGCAACGGCTATTCGCTGTTGCCGATCGGCGCGGGCACGAAGTCTCCTGGCATCTATCGCGGCTTCGTCACCGATGAAGGCGATGGACCGTGGTTCGGCTTGCCCGGCTGGCAGAGCTTCTGCACCGAACGCGCGTCCGCCGCCAAGACTGCTGCCTGGGGAAGGATGGCCGACCGCTGCGGCGGCGGGCTTGGCCTCGCCACCGGCTTCGGTGGCGTCGTCGCGGTCGATATTGACGATGACGCCTTGGTTGATCCGATCCTCGCGGTGCTGCCGCCGGTCATGGTCGCCAAGCGAGGACGGAAAGGTCGGACGGCGCTATTTCGCGCCACCGAGCCGCTGCCGTCGAAAAACTACCGCACCGCCGATAAGCGGGGGCTGCTCGACTTTCTGAGCGTCGGCAAACAGACGGTTTTACCCCCTAGCTGCCATCCCGATACCGGCCGTTCTTATGAATGGACCACCGAGCGGACGCTTCTCGATACGCCCCTTGCCGCGCTTCCGGGGATCACCGGTGCGCATGTCGCGGCGATGGAGGAAGTGCTTGCGCGGTTCGGTTGGGCGGATAGCGAGCGTCGCCAGCCGCGTGGCGCCGCCGGTGAACGGCCTGCGCACAACAACGCGCCCGGTATCTGGGGCGATGATGACGTGAACTCGGCCGCGCTCGCGACCCTGTCGTCCTGGGTGCCCGATCTTGGCCTGCCGAAGCTCCGCAGACATGGTGCGGGCTATCGCGCCGTGGCGCCATGGCGCGCGTCCGGCTCGGGTCGCGGGGCCGCCGCGCGCAGCGCAAATCTTGGCATCCATCCGACCGGTATCGTTGACTTTGGTTCGGGCGAGACGTTTTCCGCCATCACAATCACCGCAAGGGCGTGCGAGATCAGTTACGGCGAGGCGCGCGACTGGCTCCGCGATAAGCTCGGGCTCCCTGACGCGCCTCTAATCAATTTGCGGAATGGCGTCCCTGCATCGGCGGTGGTGCCGAGTTATCCAGACCAGCGTGTACCCCTTGAAGATGCCACCGAGCGTCTTCAGACGCTCACCGGCCCCGAGCTTGCCGCCGCCATTTTGAACGGCATCGCTGTTCGGAATCAGGCGGCACTCAAGCCGCCGCTGTTCCTGCCGGTGCATCCGGTCACGGTGGTGCGGTCGGAAGCCGGTATCGGCAAAACCCACGCCGCGCGGGAGGGCGCCGCGAAGCAAGCTCGGCTCGGCCGCAGCATCGCCTATGTCGTGCCCCGCCATGATCTTGCGGAACAGATCGCGGCGGACTTAGCTGCGGATGGCGTCAAGGCTGAAGTCTATCGCGGCTATGAACGTCCCGACCCGCTCGCGCCCGAGCATCTCATGTGCCGCAACATCTCGGCCTACAAAGCCGCGCGTGATCTTGGCGTCAGTATCCGGGATTCTGTTTGCGAACGCAGGATCGATAACGAGATTGTCCGCTGCCCGCTCGCGAAGGTGTGCGGCATGGAACGCCAGCGCGAGGCGCGGCCGTCCGTATGGGTCACACCGGCGGCGTTGCTGTACTCGAAGCGGCCGGACTTCATTTCCCCGCCGGATGCGGTCGTAATTGACGAGTCGTTCATTGACGGTGCAATCGGCGACCCGGTGAAGATCGATGTAGCCGCGCTGCTCGGATCAAAGATCGAGGGCTGTAAAGACGAAGACCACGACGCGGTTGAGCGATTTCGCCACCGGCTTGCCGCCGCTATCAAGGCGAACGGCGATGGCCCGTTGGCCCGCGCCGCGCTGATCAACCACGGGATTGATGCCGAAATCGCCAATGCAGCCGGTTGGCTCGAACAACGCCGCATCACCTCAACGATCTTGCGCCCCGACATGCGGGAAAGCGAACTCAAGACCGCCGCCTATCGCCATGCGGCCCGGAACGAGCTTGCCCGGGACGCCGGGGCGCTTTGGCATGAGACCGCGATCTTTCTTGAGGAATGGAAGATCGAAGCCACCATCGGCGACCGAACGCACTCGGGGCGGATTACGGTTGAGGGCGGCAAGGTGTCTGTGATGCCGCTGCGGACGGCGCATCCGTCATGGCGTGACGCGCCGACGCTGGTTCTCGACGCCACCGCGCCGCCGGCTTCGCTGATCGCAATTGCGCTTGGCGAAATCCAAAACCCCGACCTTTCGCCGGTGGTGACCGAACAGCTGGACGTTACCGCCAAGTGGCCCGATCATGTCCGGGTGCGGCAGATCATCGGTGCCCCGGTCAGCATGGGAAAGCTCGGACTATGGGACGCCCCCAAGCCGCGCAACGTGCTGGACGTTGTCCGGTTCGTTCGGCTGCGGGCCGCCTTAGCCTTCCCCCAGCAGATCGGCGTCATCACCTACAAGGGCGTGCTTGATCAGATCGCGGGGCAGCTTCCTGCCAACGTGATCGCTCGGCACTTCGGGGCGCTGGCCGGCATGAACGACATGCAGGACGTCGCCGGACTGATCGTGATCGGGCGTCCTGCCCCCAGGCGGTCCGACGTAGAGAAAACCGCGTCGGTCTTCGCCGGGCGGCCTGTCGTTGGCGAGGATCGGTTCCTCGATCGGTCGAACGGTGGCATCCAGCTTGCTGATGGCTCGGTAGTCGCGACCACGGCAGAGAGGCATCCTGAGCCGCTTGCGGAGGCGCTACGCTGGCGGATCACGGAAGGCGAATTGCTACAGGCCATCGGCCGTTTGCGTCCCCACCGGCGCGCTGAGCCGTGTTGGCTGGATGTTGTCTGCGACGTGCCGTTGCCGATCCCGGTTCATGCGGTCGAGCGGTGGGACGATGTAGCTCCCGGCGCGTTGGCCGATATGGCGGTGGTCGGCGTAATCCTGTCGAATAGCCGCGACGCCCTGACGGCGTTCGAGGTCTCGAAACACGCCGCCGAGAAGGTCGGAGGTTGCCCCGGTTTCTCTATAGAGTCTCTTATTAGACATTCCGGGGCAACCTCGCCCACCCGCCGGTTCACCTACCGGAAGGCAGGCCCCGGCCAGAAGCCGAACACCGGCCTCTATCTCCCCGGCATCATGCCCGGCGGCGTGGCCGCCTTGCGCACGTGGCTGGAAGCCAAGCTAGGTCCGCTCGCGACCCTTAAGGTTGAGCGGGCCAAGGACCGCGCCACCTTTGCCAAGATCGGCAGGGACACGGCCGACCGCGTGAAGCTCGCGAGCGATGCGCTGCAATCAATCGCTGCGTTCTTTGACGACCTCGAACAGAACCCGTAGAGTTCGGGGCCGTGGACCTCCAAGAGCAGATCACCCGCATCGCTGCCGCGCAAGAAGATGTTCGCAAGTTCGCGGCTGAGCAGCGCGCCTTGATCACAAAGGATGCCCGGTCGCTCTGGCTGTTCCCCGTTGGTGGGATGGTCACTGGCGTGGCGCTATTCGGCGCAGGCATGGCATTCGCGAAGCTGATCGGGACGTAACCTCGACCGCACAGACCAGCCCCTGGCAAAAGCTTCCAAACCGCAGGCCACCGAAGTGGGGTTCGTCTCGCTGAGGTCCTGCTTAGCGGGACAGACCGGAATGATCAGCCGACTTCCGAACGGCGACGTTTGACCCCGAGCGGTCATTCGAATCCGTATTCTGGGAAGCAGGCTGAGTAAACAGTCCCTATTGGGGAATCTCCTCCAAGCTGAAATTCAAGAAAGCATCTGCAACGGGAGCGTCCGTCTCTGACACTTTAGAATTGGTGGCTGTAATTCGCACACGATAGGCTCTGCTTCTTTTTCCCTCAGAAGTTTCCCAATTCAACATGATTCTAACTACAAAAGGCTCTGTTGTTTCACCTATTTTGGAGGGCATTCTGTCGATGAGATACAACGCGGCCACTGCCCAAATGTCTGGCGGTAGGTAAACCTCTGCTTCTTTGGCTATGACCGGCAGTATCTGCTTGGGGCTGTCCGAAAGGTAGTACTGATACCCACCTGATTTCGAGCCCTCAGGTGGCCATATAAGCATTTTGGTCTCCGAGACTTCAAATTTGTATTTGGCGAGCCTTGGAGCCTTTGTGAGGGCAGCCACATTGGCGCCGATTTCGGACTTCCATGTGGCTGTGACATTATAGGCGACAGTGTTGGTTTTATTGCGAACCACAAACGCTGGGTTGTTAAAGAAATCTGGATTGCGTTCCGTGTCGAGGCGGATATCGAATTGGGTCTTCTCCATAGGATCCCATTTGAACCGGTAACGCCCCTCAGGCCCCAGCAGTATGAAATCTGGGTTGCCTACGGTATTCGGCGAGCCGTTTACCGTTAAGCTATCCGCGACTGCAAAATTGCCTTGTCCGGTGCGAAGTTGCAGCATGAGCCATACAAGTCCGCCGCCGCAAAAGAGCGCGAACAGAAGGATGCCTGTTGCTATCGAAATCATAGGCCACATCAGAGCCCCCAAGTTCTTGTCGAGAAACGACAGCAGTCCACCATAGCCCGCAACGCGCTGGTGAACGGGCCACCAGCACAGGCGGGCAACGAAAACGATCAGGGCGCCAGCAAGAGCCCCAATCGCAATGGCGGCAACTCCACTAAGAGCAGGATTGTCCAGAATCGCTGTGGGTACTTTAATTCCTGAGATTAAGATCAAGAGGCCGCCAACAAGGCAGCCTAGCAATTGCACCCACGCATTGTCCCAGCGGCCGCCCGATCCGCGCCAAGCATAACCGAACGCATCTTTCGGATATTTCATGGTCTTTCCCCCCGTACAGACTAGCCTAGGGGACGCAACCTTTGAATGTGCCTTTGTCTGGAATCATGTGGATGTCCACGACAGACCGTGGAGGCACCATTCCATGGTGCGCAATGGTCCGGATTTGCCTCATCACCGAAGTGCCGACACCCCTCGTTTGAAGTCCGCTTAGTGGGGCGTAGCCGACTTGATTTGCTCCCGCTAAGTTCTTCGCATTTTGACCCGAAATGGCCTCTTGCATTGCATACGATGGATGAGGCAAATTTGGAATTATAAGCGACATTGGTTAGACATTGATCGCCCGGACCAAACGTATGTTCACTGCCTGAGCGCCCCGACATGGTCAGCACAAATTTAAGCGACGCAGACAGCAGGCAGGTGCTTGTCAACGTCGGAAATCGTTACGTTTTGTTTGGATCAGAGTCCAGCCTTCCCGCCAGCCGCGCCTTTGGGCCGAAAGACGTTGAGGAGCGTTTGCCTCGGGTTCCCGACCAACGTGAGATCTCCGAAGAACGGCTCATAAGAAGTCTTCGCTTGTCCGGCGCGGAGATCATGCCCGCCCCCCCGGACACCATGGCAGACCTAACGTTCACCGATCACAGCGGACAAAAGGTCCTCGTAGAGATCAAGGTGCGCGATCGAGATGCTGGAACGGGTGACTTCGAGCGCTTTCACCAGCTGTTTAAGGACACTCCACCCGGCTTTAGGCAGGAGGTATGGAATTTTAACCTAGAGAGACTTCACCTTCAGATGTTTGTGCTCGAAGAAGGCAGGTTGATAGGGGCAACGAGTTTGCGTCCCTTAGATGTCTGGGAATTTAATCTAGACGGCTCAACGTTCAGTCGAGCCCGCGTCCAAGCTCGCGTCCTCGATTGGGAAAGTCGCATAATCAGACTTTATGACGAGGTCGCTCGGTGGGCGAAGCATGCCGGGTTTCGAACAGAAAGAACACGCAATGTTCTTATGTCTGAAGAGCTCATGCAGCAATTCGCTGTTCCAGATCGCGAACTGCCAGTTTTGGACGTCCTACGAGAGGATCAGACAGCAGCGAGCTTCGTGCCCGTCGCGCTATGGATCATCGGGGCCAATGGGCGCATCAATCTTGTTACTCATGTTGGAACACATATCCTTGTCGATAATGCGAAAGCACTAGAGAAGCCGGAATGGGCTGTGGTGAGTAGCGAGGATCGACGTAAGTCCTCGCCGTTCGATGAAGCAGCCTTTGCTGAACTGGTGCGAACATCATGAGCAAGCTGACCGATACAAAGCGCGCCTATGATGCAATCGCCAAATTGGTGGACGCCGAGATCCTGAAGAAGGGCAGCAATACAAAAGACCTTCAGCGCTTTCGCGAAGCGTTGGACGTCGCGTTCTATCTGCTTGGGTGGTCCCGGTTCGAACACCTTGTGCGCGAGGAAGCGCGAAGCCGCGTAGAAGGAATGGCTCGGTTAAAAGGAGTCAACGGAAGCGCCTGGAAGTTTGTGCAGCAAAATATAAAGAGCTTCCCCATTCGCAAGAAGTTGGAAGTGATTTTCGACGAGGACCCGAAGACGCTCCTCGCGCTTAACGAGGACTACGATCTGCGGAATGAAGCTGCGCACAACTATGCTAAGCTTCCAAAAGAAGCTCGCGACATTTCCGTATGGTTAGTCGGATTGGAAGAGCTAGTCGATAAATTCCAGACGTAGGCGCGATGCCATTTAGTCCGTTCATGGCCCATCTGCGACTGCAGGCGATGACCGCCATTGCGCTGCTGTTGGGCGACAAGCGGACATCGGACGTGTTCTAGCTTTTTGCGCACCACTTTGGGTCCTTCCTAGGCCCTCCCCCCACGCGGGTGACGTGCGACCTCGGCCTATTTCTAGGGACAAGGAATTTGAGGTCGGTTGTTGTTCTCGGATGATCCCGCCCCGCTGACGTGGGGCAATGCGTTAAGGGCGATTGCAATGGGCTGTTGCGAAATAGCCCATCACGGATTCTGCAGTGGTCGAAGCCCATCACGCAGGAGCCCACATGGGACACCGCTACGCCACCACCTATTCCCGAACCGATGGCCCGCTTTATCGGCGGGCGCAGCCGAAGCATCGCCGCGTCGTGACGGTTCCTAGTGGTGTTTCGCCCCCGGTCAAACTCCTCTTCGCAGAGATGGCACGCCTGCGAGTCACTTACGATGAAACGGAGGAAGGAAGCGGCGTGCGCCGGGCTTCAATCAAAGCTTGGAGAAGAAAAAACGCGCCTGGACTCGCGAGCATGGAGGCCTGCTTGAACGCGATCGGATATCAGTTCATCCCGACGCCGTTGCTCGAAATCCAACCTCCTGAGATCGCCGCCGACATGGCCGCGCTCGCCGCGAAGATGAAGGTCAGCATGCCGGAAGCATTCGCCGCGCTGCTCGACTGGACTGCGCGCCAACAGAACAGGGCCATCGCGGCCGATCAGCGCCTTGCCGAAATCACCCGCCGTAGGGAAGCCGCCGCCAACGACAACACGCCCCGCCGTCGCGCCACGGCGCTAGCGAATTAAGGGCTACTCGATCGGGCTCTTCAATCTGATCAGTTTGATCCAAAATGCTCTTCGTCAATCCCGCTCTGACAAAGCAAAAACGACAAAAACGCGGCGGTAGTGCTTTCCTCTTGTCTGTCACCGCCGCAGTTTTTTTAGGATCGACCGCATGAAATCTCTCTCCCGCCGAAAGGCCGCCGCTTACCTCGGATTCGCGACGAATACCCTCAAGTCGTATGAGACGAAGGGGATTGGCCCGACCCATACGCGCATCGCGAACACCGTTCGCTACTCTGTTGTCGACCTCGACGCTTGGCGTGAGGCGCACAAGGTCGGGGGTGCCCAATGAGCCGCGCCAAGCTTCTCGCCGACCTTCAGACGGCAACCACCGACCTCGCTGCGGCGCGCCGCGCGCTTGCTGATGCGCATTTCAATGCGCGGCATGGCCTGGCACATAATCTGATGTTCGCCACGTCGCGCGAGCATGTGTCGTTTCACCGATGGCTCCGCGCTCATGAAGCGTTTGCAGCCAGCGCGCCGCAACCCTTCAAGGCACCGGCAACTAGTGCAAAAATTGGACAAGTTGCGGCCGCCTCGTCTTCCGTCACCCCGGCGGCGCCCCGCGCTGAAAAGCCGTCCGCGCTGAATGATGATCTCAAAAGGCACATGCCTGACTGGCGCGACCGAATTGCATTTAGACTCTCGACCCGCACGAAAGCTGACTAACAATGAATATCAACGTCCTATCCAAAATCTTTGGAAAGAAGACCCCCAACTCCACCGCCATCGCGGCCGAGATCGAGAAGGCGCGCACCGAGCATGACAACGCTATCGCCAAGCGCGGCGCTGCACTGGCTGGGCTTGGAGCCATGAGCGACGAGGAGCACGCCAAGGCTGAAGCCGAACATGACGTGCACCGGCGCGCTGCAGACCGCGCTGCGGCGCGCATCGCCGACCTCGAAAAGGCGCATGCCGAAGCGCTCGCGACTGAAGCAGAGGCCGAGAAGCAGGCCGAAGCAGAACGTTTCCGCAAGCGTGTGGAAGCTGCGCGCACAGCGGTTGAGGTCGAGGGCGCTGAGCTTCTCGCGGAGTACGATCGACACGCCGCCGCGATTGCAGATGTACTCACCCGCCTTGACGCGATCAACACTGAGGCGAGAGCGGTCAATGAACTTGGCCGATACGTTTCAGGATTTGGTTCGGTGCGCGGAATCGACGACACGTATCGCAAGCACCCGGACCGGCAGGCGAGTGAGCGGCGGGAAATGCACCCCGTGTGGCGCTATGCGCACGGCGCTGTGAACCGCGCGAAAGAAAATGCAGACGGCACGCTCCATCGGCCGGAGCCTGTATGGGTTCATCACCTGCAAAGATTTGAAGCCCCGGAGCTCGGTCGCGAAGAAATCGTAGTTGAGCGCACCATGTACCGCCCTGGTCGCTACGAAACTCCGCTTTCTGTGATTCATCTGCCCGCCGGCTTCGTCAATGGTAACCAGCATTGGCCGCGTGAGTGATGGGCGCGGCGCTTGAAGCAGAATTGTGCCATCCTGTCCAAATACGCGGGATGGTGCACGGCAACTCACGCTATGCGAGAAGGCCGCCGTTGTGCGGAAGAGGCGCGGCCGTGACATGACCCGTGCTGATCTTGGTGCTGCGCTATCAAGTCGCGAAGAGTCCATGACCCAATTCCGCCAGCCCATGATCTTGGCCAGCGCTTGAGGATGAGAAAAAAATTGCAATTTTGGTTGCAAGTTGTATGAGTTGGTAGTAACACGTATTTGTATTTCTTTCGAGTTGTGTAAATTTTTGAACGTACGTTTCTAGCTCGGCAGCGAGGTAGAATGTCCACTATCACTTTTCTCAAAAAGACGCCGGCGGGTTCACCAGGCAACTTCAACTGGGAATACAAATGCCAGTGCGCGGACGGCACCAATAAGCCGAATATAGTCGTTACGTCTGCGAACGAAAACGAGGCCAAGCAACTCGCGCAGCAAGAGTGCGATGATGGCTGTGGCGAGACGTGAGCTTCCCCCGACGGTTCGTCAAATCTGAGGTGCCAATGTGCAAACACATCAGATTTTTCCTTGCTGTGGCGGGTCTTTGCTACTGCGCACCGGCTTTCGCCGACAAAACTTGTGTCGCGCCCGGCCATCCGGACTGCAAAGTTACTTGCGACGATGATCAAGGATGCATCGCCTACTACGATGAGAGCGGAGAGTGCGGCGACGACTGCTGCAAGACCACTTGCACGGATAATGATCAAGCAACGGGTAAGAAGAAGGGCGTTTCTTTTCGTAAGGGCGCTATTGCCGCTCAGGGGGTCTCTCAACAATTGTTTGAGCAGCTCCTGCGTAGAGCGCAGCAAGGGAAGAAACCCTAACGACAACGCCGCTTCTGGGGGGCTAAGATGCGCACACTGGTTTTTTTCACTCTAATAGAGTTTCTCTCAATCAGCGATGCTTCGTCCTGGGAGACGACGAGGAATGGCCCATTGAGAGGCATAGATGCCAAAAATATCGAGAATATGGAACAACCACTTAAATTTAATAAGGATCAGCCAGGTAAGCTTGTAGGCGGAGCGTCGCCGCTATCCCCTCGGACAGTTGAATATCCGTATCAGTCCGGCGCGCGGTTAGGTGACGGCTGGGACTATCTCACAAATACTCGCGTTTACAGCCAATGCATCAACTTCGGAGCAACTGCAACCGACGGCTATCAGCAGGCGAATCTTAATTACACAAGATCTATCGATGACGAAACGATGTCGATAGCACTAAACTTTAACTCGTCCGCGCACGCGGGTGGATCAATTGGAGTTTTTAGTGGAAGTGCGAGCGGGAGCCTTGGCATCGATTCGTCTTACAAGTTTACATCCAAGGACGACTTGATAGTTGCTCACGCTTCTGTAGTTAACGGCGCTGTTTATGTTGCCGCCCAAGCCCCCACGGGCGATAAGCAAATGCAGCCTACCTCGCCCAATATAGCCGGCGTAAGGTTGAGCGACGCCGCTCTCAAGCTGCTCAAGGGATCTGGCACATCCCTAGAAGCGTTTCGTGCGGCTTGCGGCGATGGCTTCGTTGCCTCCATTGGGACCGGAGCAGATCTCTACATTCTATATCATTTCACACATCTCGACACTGATACAAGGCTGAAAGTAACTAGCTCCTTCAGCGCAGGAGGTGGCGTTGGTGGAATGTTCAACGCAGGAGGATCAGCAAGTTCGTCGATTGATTTCAAAGACTTGGTCTCGCGCGACAAGCTCGGGATTTATTATGTGCAGAATGGGGGTAAAATTGCAGCACTCCCCGTCAAGGTAGAAGATGTTGCGGCGCGCATCTCGGCATTGCCCGGAGAGGCTTTCCAGAACGGTCGGCCTCTATACGTAATCATCGTGCCCTATACCGCATTGAACAATTGGCCGATTTCTTTTGCTACACCGCCCGTAGCCGACCTTCGAACTTCGATCATCAGGTACCTGCAGAGGCTGCAAACGATTTTCTATGAGCTGCAGTCGGTCATTGCTGATTTTCGGCAACATCAAGCAAATGCTAGCGAGTACGCTTACTTACATGATCGGATACACGGCTTGAGAGGGACTGACTATGCAAAAACGAACGAAAGTCTCCTGAACGAGATCGATGCGATGGAGGGTTACCTAAAATTGCTCGACATAGCCTGCCATCAACGCCCAGTCTCGGAAACCACATGTAAGAAGGCTTCCCGCGCGCTGGCACAAAAGAATCTGACATTTAACGATTTTCAGTTCTCGGTGAAACTACCAGTCCCAATAAATGCTCTTCCGAAGGATCTGCTAGATCGTTTAGTAAAAAAGACCGGAGCTGTTGATCAGCGAAAATACGAATACTCTCTTCAGCTATACGACCATTGGATTGATCGTGTAAGTAGTGTTCGATGTGCGATGTTTGTCGAGTGCTTGAACACTCAAGCAAGGACTCAGGCCTACAAGCTCGTCACCGACACTTTCTAAGCTGCGCTCATACGGTGAGACTATCACATGTGTAAAATCGGATGGATTGCGCTCATGCTGCTGATTAATATGGCGGCGGCAATTGCGCAAAATCGGGAGCCCGAACCCGTTAAAACAAGTTCAAGCCGTGCTGCGGCTGTCGCTGCGCTGCCTGCAGTTGCCTCGGGCACTTTTGATTACATCTATTATGACTGGGTGGAATGCCGTGTTGATTGGTACCAATATTGCGACGGGGACGAACTCGTCGACGTACCAAGCTGGCCTAGCTCTTGGCAGGTTTGCAAGGCGATATACACGGAGGAGCCCTCAAACAGCGGGACACACAGCTTCCAAGTGGGAGCAGCCAATTGGTGGACGCGGGATCCAGATGAGCCCGTAAGTTTCGGTCGATCAGTCTTTACGCTGCACGCTCGAGGAAACGGAAACCCATTTGACAGACACGGCGCTTTGATGAGACTCAACAAGGTGGGAGTTCGGCTTATCTCGATAGATGCTGACGCCGCTGATCGATTTATGAATGAATGCGATCTCCCGACTGGCCCATAGGAGTTAAGGGCGTATTCGGCGCCCCGGGTGCGAGAGATCAGAATCCCTTGCCGCGCTTTCTAGCGCAGACAGAGCCGAGAGAGGATCTGCGGTCGAACCGTGCTGTACTGGCGCGATCTAGGCCCGAGACGCTGCGGGGCTAGAAGCCGTACTTCTCCCGCCTAAGATTGAAGGCCTCCTCTCCGCCTTCCATGATGCGCTTGATGGCCTCGCGAACCTCGGGCACGTCGATCGCCCCTTCGCCAGCTATCTTGCCACCTGACTGGTCACCCGCCTTTCGATAGTCGCACCATGCGACCAGCTCGGCGTCGCCGTTCACGACGAGGTTGGCATTGTGACTTACGAAGATGATTTGACGCTTTTGCTTGGCGTTCCAAAGCTGCTCGACAATCTCTTGCATAACGGGATTGTCTAGGTCCTCTTCCGGCTGATCGACTAGAAGCGGGGGACCAACTTGATTCAGTAGAGTCTTTAGCAGCGCGGTCGCCTGCTGACCGGCGGAGGCATTGCTAAAGGGTATGTAGTCATTCTCGCGCGCCCGATATTCGAAGACGGGCACGCTTTTCACGTCGATCAATGAGAGCGCGAGCCAATCGTCCGGCCGGAGCTTACGCGCAATGCGGTCGAGATCGGTCGCCGTCATGCCGGTGGCCAAAAGCGAAGCCGTGTCCGGCCTACGGTCCGCGCCCTCTTGCTCGGGGTCGAACGCGGCGAGCTGTTCGAGTTCGGATAAGACGTGCGCCGACCGATCCTGCGGATTTTCCGCCTCGACGATAGAAGATCCTAAGGCCTCAAGCTTTTCCCTTCGGACGTTCGAGCCCGATAAGGATTCGCGTAGCCGCTCTACAAAATCACTCGCGTCCGCAAAGCGCTTAATGTGCGCGCGGATCGCTCCATTGGCATTTTCAGTCAGCTTCTGACATTGACCGTCGAAGAGACTGTCCCGTTCGGCTTTGAGATTGTACCAACTTTGGCGTTCAGTGTTGTAAATGTCGCTTGCAGCATTGAGGGTTTTCAGCTCTTCCTGAATCCGCGCCGTTTCCTTGTGGAACGCTGACAACCTTGTTTCGATTGCGTGAAGCTGCTCCATACGTTCGCGATGAGTCGAGGACCGACTTACCGCAGCATTATAAGCATCGCGGAAAGCTTGAAGCTTTTCACGCCATTCCGTCCACGGGGTTCCGTCAACGACGTCGATGGGTTTCCTGATTTCAGGAAGAAGCGCGTCCACGACTTCACGGGCTCGTCCCATGATCGTGACATATTCCCCATATGCCGCCTTAAGCAGCGTGCCCTCGGGCGTCTCTGGCAGAGGACTTGCTTGGTTTAGATTCCCGGCTATGCTCGCCGACAGGGAGGAAAGACTGCCAGCAACCGCCTTCAAGTCGGAAAGCCAGCCATCAACAATGTCCTCCGCAGCGTCGTAGGACTTGCCTTCGTTCAGCAAACTACGGTCTTGTTCTGACAGGCCGGCTAGCGAATTGCGGATCGCATCAGCCTGCTCTTGCAGTGAGCGCCCTTCAAGAGCCCGCTTCGCAAGATCATTCTGGAGTGTCTGCTGGCGGTGGCGGTTGGCGTAGGTTTGTCGGATGCGCTCGGCCCCCTCTTCGATCCGCCGGTCGAGCTGGTTCAGCTCCGCGCGGATAGGGGCCGTGATGAAGCGAGACAGCTCCTCGGTTCGCACGCTTACATCACTGAGCTGCTTCTGACTATAAGCCTGGATCGGGAGAAGTGCGCGCACCTCCGCTTCGTTGCATAGTCGCATGTCATCGTTGCCGATCTTTATTAACAGGCTCCCATCCTTGCTGTCTCGGCGGACAACGTGAACTACCTCGTTAACTGCGAAACTGACTTCTACCGTAGCGTTGAGAGGTCTCAACGTATTCTCAATCAGTCGGCTGCGCCGCGACTGATAGTTGGGGGCGTCAGGATCATCCGAGGCGGGTGGCTGATCGCATAATGTCCACCGCAGATACTCAAGTATCGTGGACTTGCCTGTGCCGCGCCCGCCGATGAGGGCATTATACTGCGAATTAAATGTAAGCTCTACGGGTCCGAGAAACTGGCTGTTGCTGACGCTGATACTTGAAATGACCGCAGCGGGAAGCTGAGGCTCTTCATGAGTAACACGAGATTCTTGCGCAAGGCAGGCCTGCCGAAGAGCTTCGGCTGTCGGCCGTGCCCACTTGATCCACGACGTATGCTTTCCGAGATCGGCGTGATCTTCGCGACGGTTGTCGGAGGTTTGAATGCAGGCAATTCGCTTGTTACCCCAACTCTTGTCCTTGCCGGCGAGGATGCTTAAGGGACCGGCTTTTAGGTCGCTTAGCAGGCCGTCAACATAGCCGCCAACAAACGGCATTTCCTTGTACTTAGCCATCATCCCGTTACGCAGCAGCGAAAATTTCCCCTCGCCTGTCACGTTCGGATAGACTATGTAGCGATCGCGAAGCCAGGTATGCTCGTCTAGCTTTTCCTTTAGTGCTTTCAGGGACTGAATATTCTCAAGTCGTTCCGTTTGCGCTGTTTTGGCGGCATTTTCCGGTGCGGGGTTTATGGCGAGCGCTGTGAGAACCGCGCCAAACCTATTGTCCTCAAAATCAGCATCAAGAATGAGGATCGCCTGGCAAGGGACAGCCAAAGTGAGTTCGATGCCGGGAAAAACCACAAGACGTTTCTCCGGTACGAGGGGCCTTCCTGTCTCGTCCGTCTCGGCAAGAGCAGCCCGTTTGACATAGGGCACAAATGTCATGTCGTGATGATCGGTAATCGCGACCGCGCTCAAGCCCTTTTTTCGGCATGCATCGATAAGGCTCGTCGCATAAGCCAGCCGCTCCTCATCGGACACACGATCTGCGCCCGTCCATTGCAGGTCTCGCGGGGTGTGAACCTGAAAGTCACAGCGGTGGAAATGTGCCCCTTTGTCGATCATGGAATACAATCACCCTTGACCGCAGCTCGCCTCGCCGAAGCCACGCCATGCGCGTTCTCCGGCCTTGCCTGGACGCGGCTCATTTCAATTTTGCGTAACTCCATGAAAGCTGGAGCGATGGTCGTGACCATGGTGGTGCTCGGCTCCATCTGCGCGAGAGTCATTATCCTTCTATCCCCATGAGGCGTAAGGCGTCCCGGCTAAACTCCGCTAGATTCTTAGATCGATCGGCGAGCTGTTTGATCTTCAAGCCCTCCGAGTCCCACTGATCCACTTGCGCCTTCTGCCGTCGATATCGATGAAATCGTTCCCAGATGAACGCCAACATCCCTGCCCATCGCAATTGCGTCACCTCGGGATATGCCGCTGCGATGTCCTCGCTGCGGTCACGCCCCACCGCAACCAAGCGAACGCGAAGCGTGTCGCTGCGGTGGAAGCCTGCCCGATAGATATCCGTCGCTGCAGCTTCGATCCGGTCGGATGGCAGGCAACCGATTGCCGCCAGTACCCGGTGGACATTCTGCCGATCTCGTCGAGTCCATGGTCCGTTCAAGGCGCAAGGTTGATTTGTCTTCACTTCGGCAATGACGATGTCGATTAGATTGTCGGAGAGCGCTAGCTGCTGTACATCGTCCGCCATGATATCGTTCGGATCATCGAACAGGCGCTCGGCACGAAACGGAAATCGAACCGTCAACAGGTCGGCGTCCGTCCGCTGGGACCCGCGCCGCTCCGGGTGAACGACAAAGTTTTCGATCTGCAGGAAGCCATTCAAGCGGAAATACCAGTAGGCCACTTTTTCGGGATTGAAATATTCACCTACCTGCATATTCGATACGCCGCTCATTCCGCCGCCTCCAGTTCGCGGTCTGCTTCCGGCCCGAGCGCCTCGGCCAGCAGCGCGTCGAGCAGGCGGCGGCGGGTGTTGGCGCTGGCATTGAGGCTCGCTTCCAGTCGGTCACACAGACCCATCAGTTCATCGACCTTTGCGACGATGCGGTGTTGTTCGGCGAGAGGCGGAAGGGGAAAGACTAGTTTTGCAAGTGCTCGTCCAGTGAAATGCGGGATGCCGACACCAGTGAAGTACGTCTGCATAATCCCAGCATCGAAATACACAAAGCAGCAATGCGCGAAGAAGTTCGGATCAAGATAAGGGCCGGGCCTAACGCGATGTAGCGCCTTCTGAAACACGAGGGTTTCGAAACCGCCTCGCCATACCGCGGTGCGGCCGATACCGGTGCCCACCCTCACATATTAGAACGTCGCCCTTCTGCAGGCGATACTCCTGCAATTCGGCATCGTCGAGTTTAATAGTTTTTAGATTGTCGAGGCGAATATCAAACCAATGAACGTTTGTATTCCGCAAATACGGATATGGCTGGCCTCTATTTTTGGACTTGTCGAGCATCTTCCCGAGCCGGGCATCCGCTACATCTTCAACACGAACCCATCGCCAGGTAGCCGGAATCTTAGTATCTAGTCGGCCTCCAAGCTCGGATTCGGCGAAAACCGCCGGGGGGGGGGCGCTGGTTCGTCCCTCGGGTCCTGCGGTACGAGCTTGCCGCGAATAGCGAGGTTGAGGATAGTCTGGCGCAGTTGCTTGATCTGATCTGGACGCACGGTAAGGGCTGGCAGCGCATTGAGCGCGAAGCAGACGTCGGCCTGGAAAGTCTCAGGATCGGGCGCATTGAGTCGGGCCAAGCTTGTGACCGCTAGCCGGTCACGCACCGCCTCGCGGCTTCCCCTCGCCGCCTCCAGCCGGTCGCACAAGCCCATCAGTTCATCGACCTTGGCAACAATGCGCCGCTGTTCGGCGAGCGGTGGGACGGGGACTAGAAGTCGCTCCATTTTCTCCTTTGTCATATGTATCATTGAAATGCCGTGACCAGACTCTTTGATCTCCCGCGTCTTCTGGAGAAGGAAGTTATATAGGTAGCCCTTATCGAGATCAGCTTCGCTATGAAGCAGAAGTTTCCAAATATGGTAGTGATAGATCACCTTCTCCCCGTCCCAAATGAACGGCCCAAAGGAAGCGGACCAAGCGAAAATCAGATCGCCCTTATTGCAATATTTGTCGTCGTCGAGGCTCAAATCGGAGTAGTACCATTTGTCTGAGGTGAAGAGATTTCCCACCCGAAGAACCGGCGTTCCGGCGTTCAATAGTTCATGCTGTTTGTAAGCACGTCCATTCAGAACAGTGACGAGATCGGCCAGAGGTGCTAACGCCCAATTCCGCGGAATTTGAATGGCCCCAGCATCGTCATTGAGTTTTTTCAGTTCTCGCTGAGGACCCCGCTTGCGATCCAGCAGCGCCTTTTCAATCGCAATCCGCTTCAACAATCCCGTCGCCGGTTCATCCTTAGGGTCCTGGACCACCAGCTTGCCGCGCACGGCCAGATCGAGAATAAAGCGGCGCAGACGGGCAATCGCGTCAGGCGCGTCGGCGATCTTCTCGTAGTGCTTCAGCAGGCGCTCCGCATTCATCGGGTCAGTGCCTCGGCAAGGATCGCCTTCAACTGGTCGCGATAAGCCGCCGCCTCAACCTCGGCCTTTGCAAGATCGGCCAGCAGCATTACCGGGTCGCCGTGGTCGTCCGCCACCGCGTGCGGGTTCTTGATGTCGAGATTGTAGCCGCGCGCCTTGATCTCCTCGGCGGTAACGCGCCACGCCTGCGGCGTCTCCTTTCGCCCCTTGCGCTCTTTGCCGCCCCACCATTCGATGCAGTCCTGGAAATGCTCCAGCCGGATTGGCTTGGTCATCGAATAGGCCTTCTGGCCTTCGGGCACGCGGTGCTCGTAAAACCAGATATCTTTCGTCGGCTCGCCCTTCTCGAAGAACAGGAGGTTGGTGCCAATCGAGGCATAGGGCTTGAACACAGAATTGGGCAGGCGGACGATGGTGTGGAGGTTGCACTCCTCCATCAGATATTCCTTGAGCCGCGTCTTGACGCCCTCGCCGAACAGCGTGCCGTCAGGCAGCACCACAGCGGCACGTCCATTCGGTTTTAGCAGGCGCACGATCAGGGCGAGGAACAGATCGGCCGTCTCCTTAGTGCGGAAGGTGGGGAAGTTGTTCTCGATGCCGTCTTCCTCTCGCCCCCCGAATGGCGGATTCGTGAGCACTATATCGACGCGCTCATCCTTACCCCACGAAATCAGCGGCCGGGCCAGCGTGTTGTCATGGCGCACGAAGCTCGGGTCCTCGATGCCGTGCAGCAGCATGTTGGTGACGCAAAGCATGTGCGGAAGCGGCTTCTTCTCTACCGCGCGCAACGCGCCGTGCATCTTTTCGCGCTGCTTGGGTGTTTTGACGTAATTCTTCTCCATGTGGCGGATGGCACACGTGAGGAAGCCGCCTGTGCCGCAGGCGGGATCGAAGAGGATTTCGCCAGGATGCGGATCGATTCGGTCAGCCATAAAGGCGGTGACGGCGCGCGGCGTATAATATTCGCCGGCATTGCCGGCCGATTGCAGATCGTTCAATAGCTGTTCGTAGAACTCGCCGAAGTGCCGGCGCTCGTCGAGGTTGTTGAAGTCAATCTCATTGATCTTGTTCACGACCTGCCGGATGAGATGGCCGGATTTCATATAGTTGTAGGCGTCCTCAAACACGTCGCGCACCACGCGCCGCCGGTCGCCCGGCTGGCCGGTGAGCTTCAGCTCCTTCAGCGCTGGGAATAATGCGTCGTTGATGAAATCAAGCAACGCCTGCCCCGTAATGCCCTCCGGGTCGGAAGCCCAGGCGCGCCACTGGAATTTCTTCGGGATCGGCGACCGGTAGCCGTCCCTCGTCAGTTCAAGTTCGTGATCCTGATCGTCGATGATCTTGAGGAAGAACATCCAGGTAAGCTGGCTGATGCGCTGCGCATCGCCATCGACGCCTACGTCCTGGCGCATGATGTCCTGAATGGATTTGACAGTGGTGCGAACAATCATTGCCTATGCGGTCTCCTGGTAGATCGCGTCCTGCATTTCGTGGACGGCCTTCTCGAAGCCCTCTTTGCCGCCGAACGCCTTGATGAGTTGGACGACGCTCCCCATCGCGGTGAAGGGCGTCACCTTCAGCACGTTCGCGTCATCGAGATTGAGCACGCCTTCGTCGTGATACTTTTCGAGCAGCGCATCGAGCACGGCGCGGGCTTGCGGCCCGTATTTGGTGAACACGTCCCGTTTCCTGACGTTCTCGGCCCGCTCGCGCCGCGTAAGCGGCTTCCTGTCGAATGCAACGTGGCAAATCAGATCGAAGGGGTCGAGGTCCTTTCCAAGCTCCTCGGCGATGGGATCGAGCGGCAGACCCTCGGCCTCCAGTTCCTCGATGATCGCCTGCTTGCGCTCGGCCAACTTCCAGCGCTTGAGGAAGTCATCGAGGCTGGCGAAGCGCTTCTTCAGCGCTTTCTTGGTAAAATCGCGCAGGGACTCGGTGACTAGCTTGCCGTTCTCGTCGAGATATTCGACGCGCTCGGTGAGGATGCGGGCGCCGACGCCATCGACGTAAATCTTGCGGATCGGGTCACTGGGCGGCAATGGCAGTCCCGGCTGATCGACGATGGTTTCGTCCTCGCCCGGCGTCGGTGGGATCGCATCGTCGCCCTCGGCTGTGGTCGGCGCATCGTCTGGCGGCGTGATCGGATCGCCTTCGTCGGGCGCGTAAATCTGGACCGGATGGCCGTCGAAATCCGGATCGGCGAAATGGCTAGTCGCGCCGCGAAAGTCGATCAGCGTGAAGTAAAATTTCTTTGTATCCTCATGAACGCGTGTACCACGCCCGACGATCTGCTTGAACTCGGTCATTGAGCCCACCGCGCGATCGAGGACGATCAGGCGACAGGTCTGCGCATCCACGCCAGTGGAGAGAAGTCGCGACGTTGTGACCAGCACGGGATATTTCGATTCCGGGTCGATGAAGTTACCTAGCTGATCCTGGCCTTCCTTGTCGCTCCCGGTGATACGCATGACATAGCGCTGGTTTTCCGCAATCAGATCGGCGTTCTCGTTGACCAGCGCCTGTCGCATGCGCGCCGCGTGCTCCTCATCGACGCAGAACACGATGGTCTTCTGGTAGCGGTCGCCGCTTTCCTTTAGGAACTCGGTCACCTTCTTCGCTGTGAGCACCGTACGGTCGTCGAGCACGATATTGCGGTCAAAATCTTTGGTGTTGTAAATTCGGTCCTCGATCTCGTTGCCATCGCGGTCCAGCTGCCCGAGTTCTGGGCGATAGCCTTCCACGTCGCGGTCGATGTGAACCTTGACGACCTTATAGGGAGCGAGAAAGCCGTCGCTGATTCCCTGCTTTAACGAATAGGTGAAGACCGGCTCACCGAAATAATCGGTGTTGGAGATGTATTCAGTTTCCTTTGGCGTGGCGGTGAGGCCGATCTGAGTCGCGCCGGAGAAATGGTCGAGGATTTCGCGCCATGCCGAATCCTCGGCCGCGCTGCCGCGATGGCACTCGTCGATCACGATCAGATCGAAGAAGCCGGGCGAGAACTCGCGATAGAGTTTCTGCCGGTCTTCAGGCCCCGTGATCGCCTGATAGAGCCCAAGATAAATCTCGAAAGCTGTATCGATCCGCCGTTTCTTATCGAGCGCTAACGTCAGATCGACAGCGGTTCCGTCTTGTCTTTCAATAGTCTTGGCATTGGTCGAAAGCTTCGCCATCGCCGCGCCGAACGGACGGAAATCATTCACCATCGTCTGGTCGATCAGCACGTTGCGGTCGGCGAGAAACAGGATGCGCTTCTTGCGGCCCGCCTTCCATAGACGCCAGATGATTTGAAATGCCGTGTAGGTCTTACCCGTGCCGGTAGCCATCACGAGCAGCACGCGGTCCCGGCCCTTGGCGATTGCCTCGATCGCGGCGTTGACGGCATTTACCTGATAATAGCGCGGCGACTTGCCGCTGCCGTCGTCGAAATAATCCTGAAGCACGATCTGTTCGGCCTCTGCGTC
Source organism: Bradyrhizobium sp. Leo114 (assembly GCF_055229415.2). Taxonomy (NCBI): domain Bacteria; kingdom Pseudomonadati; phylum Pseudomonadota; class Alphaproteobacteria; order Hyphomicrobiales; family Nitrobacteraceae; genus Bradyrhizobium; species Bradyrhizobium sp. Leo114. The sequence goes on from NZ_JBUYEN020000014.1 coordinate 100,237, forward strand.
GAGACCCTTCCAGGCGCGATACCGTGCCCACAGTTCGGCGGGCGCCGGAAAGGCGTCAAGGCCAAGGTTCGCTTCGATCGGAACGCTCTGGCCGGTGCGGTCGTGGAACACAAAGCCGTCACCGTTGGAAGAAAACACGTAGGGGATATCGAGCGTGGCGGCGTAGTCCAACGCCTGCTGCATGCCGTCGCCGACGCTATGAGAATTGTCCTTGGCCTCGATCAGCGCCAGCGGCATGTTCGGCTTGTAGCAGAGGACGTAGTCGGCGCGCTTGGCCTTCCCGCGCGTGACCAGTTTGCCGCGCACGATGATGCGGCCCTTGGTAAAGCCGACCTCCTCGCGGATTTGCAGCATTTCGTCCCAGCCAGCATCGCGCAGCGCTGGCGTGATGTACTTCGTGCAAATATCTCGTTCGCTTAATGAGCGTTTGTCCATTGATGGCAAGCTTTGTTGCGGCGCGAAGCGCGACAGGCGAATGCAAATTCAGATGAATGACTTGCCCCGGACCTAATCTCGCACCCCTCAATGCGCGAAAGTTGAGCATGAAACAACTAGGTGCTGAAGTCCTCCGCGACTGTTCAGCACTAAACAGTGTGGATGACGCAGAGGGATACCTTCCTGGTATTGGGGACAGCGGATTCACCCAGCGCAGCGCTGAGGATCGCTTCTCGCGTGAGACGATCATAGCGCCCATGCAGGTGGGGCCTGGAGTGGGGCTTGGAGCAGCCACCTCGAAGGAGAGGCTCTCGAACGCGGGCCAGGAAATTGGATATTCCCTAGCAGTTTCAACATGGTGGGGGAGGCAGGACTCGAACCTGCGAAGCCATGAGGCGGCTGATTTACAGTCAGCTCCCTTTGCCACTCGGGACACTCCCCCGTCCCAACAGCGTCGGACGCCACCCGCCCTTGGTGGCAGCGGACAGGTCAATCGGTGACGCTGGTGACCGTGGGACCCGTCGGGGTGCACGGCCGGCGCGTTTATGTGCGAAGGGAGGTGGCAAAGTCAACCAAGGGAAGCCGTTAATCGGCATCCTTTTGCCGGCAAAATTGCCATTGTCCGGAACCCGTGACACAACGCCCCTGATGAGCGATCGTGACCGCAAGCCCCCGTTCCGCCGCGGCGGGGCTAAACCATTCGAAAAAGGGCGAAAATCGGCCGGGCGGCCGGTTTGGCGCAGCCGTGATTCGGATGCCGACGGCCCGGTGATTCTCTACGGCTGGCATACGGTTTCGCTGGCGTTGGCCAATCCGGAGCGCCGGATTCGCAAGCTGTTCGTAACCGAGAATGCGGCCCGACGGCTCGCCGAGGAAGGGATTGACACCCGGGTGCCCCCGGAGCTCGTCCGCCCCAGCACCATCGACCAGCGTCTCGGGCCGGATGCGGTGCATCAGGGGCTGCTGGTGGAGGCCGATCCCCTGCCCTCGCCCGATATCGATACGCTCGAGCCCGAGGGCATCGTGCTGGTGCTCGACCAGATCACCGACCCGCACAATGTCGGCGCCATCCTGCGCTCGGCCGCGGCCTTCGCGGTGAGGGCGATCGTCACCACCGCCCGCCACAGCCCCGAGGCGACCGGCGTGCTCGCGAAATCGGCCTCCGGCGCGCTGGAGCTGGTGCCGCTGGTCACCGTGCAGAACCTCGCCCGCGCGCTGACCGCATTGAACGAGCGCGGCTTCCTGACCGTCGGTCTCGACAGTCAGGGGAGCGAGGATCTCAGCCAGGTCGCGCTACGGCAGCCGCTCGCGCTGGTGCTCGGTGCCGAGGGCAAGGGATTGAGACAGCTGACGCGGGAGACCTGCAGCGTGGTGGCGCGGCTCGACATGCCCGGCGAGATCAAGAGCCTCAACGTCTCGAACGCCGCTGTGCTCGCGCTCTATATCGGCGCAAGCCGGCTTGGCCTGATGTAGAGCGTCTTCGAGCGAAGTAGCTCGAGGCAAATGAAAGCGCCCGCTCGCACGAGGCGAGCGGGCGCCAATTTCAAGAGCGCCTATCAGATCAGTAGTAGCGGCGCAGCACGCGCTGACCCTGGTAATATTGCGAGTGGCCGTAGCGATAGTGCGAACGATAGTAGCGCGGACGCAACGGACGATAGTACGAGACTCCGCTCTCGCGATAGGTCGGAACCGGCGCCCAGTTACCCGGGCCGGTATAGGTCGGCCCCTGGTTGACATAGTAGTATTGCTGCTCCGGATCCGGGAGCCGCTGGGTGACCCAGCCATAGCCAACGCCACAGCCGCCGCAGCCGGAAGTGTAGTTGTAGCTCACGACCGGTGCGGAATAGACCGGCGCGGCGTAGACCGGCGGCGCGCAGGGGCTGGCATAATAGCCATAAGAGCCGCACGGTGAGCACGAGCCGTACCCGTACCCGCACGCCATTGCGGGTGCCGCGGCCATGACCGCGACTGCCGCGACCATTCCTGAAATCATCTGACGCATTACTCTACTCTCTCCTGTTGGTGTGTTCTTATTGGCTCATCTCTTTGTTTGAGCATGATCTCCGCGCAAACGCTTAGCGTTTGTCGCGAGGGAAAACCGGTTTCCACTTTTCCGGATCATGCCCTAGCGCGGAATTCTCGGCGGCCGGCGGCGATGGTCGCCTGGGGACTGGTCATACTGCGGCGCATAGATGATGGGCGGCGCATCGACCGGCGGATTGGACTGCGCCGGCAGCGGCATCGACTGCGCGGACCAGGATTGGTGATAGCTTTCGGCCGGCTTCGGCAGGCGCCGGTTCGACGGCGGCTCGATCTCCAGTCGCCCATAGCCCGGCATGTGGCCGAGGCTCGGATAATAATGGCCGACATTGGGCTCGGGATCGATGTAACGCCCACCATAGATGGTCGGCTGCACGTGGACGTTCTTGCCAAGACCCCATTCGCCTTCGATCACGGCATAGGAAACGTCGATGCCGTTGATGATGATCGGCACGCCCCGCCGATAGGGAACGACGATATCGAAGCCGCCGCCGGAGCCGCCACCGGCAAAGGCCGTTGACGTCATCGCCAAAAGAATCCCTGCTGTAATGCCAACGCGCATTGGTTGCCTTCCTGTCTCGTTCAGCAACCTAATCGAATGCGCGCAGCCAAAGGTTAAAGCGACAGGCCAAACTGCCGGTAAGCCTAACGCGTGAGCATGCCGGCTCGCTCAATTGCGGGCGATCGTGGTCAGCATTTGTTAACGCCGTATGCGCGGGCGCTTACACCAGCAGTGTTTCGACGATGGTGTTGATACCGATCGCGATGGTCACGAGCCCGACCGCGCCTTGCAGGCCGCGATTGGCCCAGGTGAGCCAGCGCGCGGAGGCCGCGATCGGCACTGCAATCACCGTGGACAGCGCGCCCATGCCGATCATCGAGCCAATCCCGAACAGCGCGACATAGCCCAGTCCGACGATCGGGCTTGCGGCCTGCGACACCGCAAGCACCAGCAGCGCCGCAGAGCCGGCCATGCCGTGCATCAGGCCGACCAGCAGCGTGCGCCAGCGAAAGCCGTGCGCGTGGACATGCGTCGCGGCACGATGCGGCGTCGTCTCGCCGGCATGGCTGTGGGCGTGGAAATGCACCGTGCCGTCGCCGTGGCCATGGCGGTGGAAATGGATGCGGTCGCGCCACAGACGCCACAGCACGTGGACGCCGAGCCCGACCAGCATGATGCCGACGGCCCCTTCGATCGGCTGCGCCACTGTCTCCGGGATCGCGTGTCCGAGCAGGATGGCGGCACCCGCGAAGCAGAACAGCGTCAGCGTGTGGCCGAGTCCCCAGGTCAGCCCGTGCCTGACGATGTCGCCGATATGGGTCCGGCGCGCGGCGATGCTGGAGACGGCCGCGATATGGTCGGGCTCGAGCGCGTGCTGCATGCCCAACAGAAAACCAAGTCCCAGGATTCCAAACATTCCGCCCCGTCCGCTCGATGCCCCTATTTGACACGAAGTGGCAGCCCTTGTCAGGCCACTCCTTCCACAATCGGCGGCGTATCAACGTCCGCGAGTACCACTCTCTTGATGCGCTTGCTGCGATCACTTGGGTTTGAAATCGTGTGAACAGGATCGTTGGAACAGGCCCGCCGCGCGGCCGCTTGGTGTCGATTGCGACTTCAAGGAGAATCTCACATGAGACCACTCGCTATCGTCGGCACCGCCGCGCTGCTCGCTTCCGCCCTGGCCGCTCCCGCCGGGGCGCAACAGGTGATCTACAATCCCGGCTATTGCGCTCAGTTCTATCCGAACGCCAATTGCCAGAACCAAGGACCGGGAAATCCCTATACCGGCAGCTACCAGCAGCGTCGCGCCGCCGCCTATCAGTACAACAATGGCTGGAACAACAGCTACGCCCACTGGGACGATCGCGGCAGCTTCTGGCCGGGCAACGTGGCCGCCGGGGTTGTCGGAGGCGCCGTCGGCACGGCGGCGGCGGTTGCCACTGCGCCATTTGCCGGTTTCGATAACGGCTACCGAGGCGGCTACTACACCCAGAGCTACGCCGAGCGTAACGGCCTCGTCTGCACGCCCGGGACCTGGTTCCGCGGCGAGGATGGCCGCCGCCATCCCTGCCAGTAACCCAATCGACCAGTTGGGGAAAAGGTGGCCGCCCGGCCGCCTTTTTCCTGCACAGGTCTCGCCTGGCTGCCCTCAGGTTCTGGCCCTCCGCTCCCAAGTCTGATATGCGAGCGGCCGAAATCGGCCGGCTTAGCTCAGCGGTAGAGCAGCGGTTTTGTAAACCGAAGGTCGGGGGTTCAATCCCCTCAGCCGGCACCATCCGTTTCATCAAAGCGCCGTGTTTTGGGCCAAAATCGTTTCAATTATTTCCGTTGTCGGAGCGCGTATTTCAGCCGAACAGGATTTTAAGAATGGCTTATTTCATCTACGCCCGCGACGGCACCGGGCAGATCATCCTAAGACGCGAGAGCGAGGATGCCGCGCTGAAGAAGGCGCACGAACTCAAGGAGATGGGCTGGTTCGACGTCGAGATTCGACAGGACAAGAAGCCTGCCGCTGCCTGATGAACCTTTGCGGTTGGTGCCGGACATACGTTCGAGGTGCCCACATGTCCGACACGCAGCACTACCGGTTTCAATCCGAGCAAGCGAAGCGGCTGGCCTATCAGGTCATCGATGCAGACGTTCGCGAAAAACTGCTCGAAATGGCCGATGAATATGACCGCTACGCCGACCTGATCGAAGCAAAGGCCGCCGAACGGCTGGCTGAGACGACCGCAACACCACTTCCCGCGAGCTAGGCGGGCCACAAACATTTGATACGTGATGAAGCGGGCCGCTGCCCGCTCTGGCGGCGTCGCCGTGGACCGGGTACATCATCCGCACAATGGCGCATCACGAAACGGCTTATCGGCCCGATATTGACGGGCTGAGGGCAATCTCCATTCTGCTGGTCGTCGGTTATCATGCTCAGCCTTGGCTGGTGCCGGGCGGCTTCATCGGCGTTGACGTCTTCTTCGTCATCTCCGGCTTCCTGATCACGCGGATCATCCTGACGAGGGTCGATGCCGGCACCTTCTCGTTCGCCGATTTCTATGCGCGGCGCGTTCGCCGCATCTTTCCAGCCCTCGTCATCGTGCTCACCGCGACCTATCTGGTCGGATGGTTCGCGCTGCTGCCCGATCAATTCACCCTGCTTGGCGAGAACATTGCCGCCGGCGTCGCCTTTGCGGCCAATCTGTTCCAGCTCAGGCAGACCGGGTATTTCGCACCTGCCGCCGCGGACAATCCGCTGCTGCATCTGTGGTCGCTGGGCGTCGAAGAGCAGTTCTATATCTTCTGGCCGCCGCTGATCCTTCTTCTCTCCGCAACCGCAATCCGCGGCCGATGGATCGCGGTCATCGCGCTGGCGTCGTTTGCGTTCAGCCTGAGTATCTTCTTCGGCTACGAGACCGTCGCGTTCTACTCACCGCTCACGCGCGCCTGGGAGTTGCTCGCGGGCGGACTTCTTGCCCACCTGGTGCTCGTACGGAAGAACGTTAGCTGGGACAAGCGGATCGGCGAGTATCTTGCTTTGTTGGGCCTCGCCGCGATCCTTGGCCCAGCGCTGCTGTTGGATCGCGCCAGCGCATTCCCAGGCCTCTACGCCCTGCTGCCCGTGCTCGGCGCGGTACTCCTGATCGCCACGCCAAATTCGGCGGTGAACAAGATGCTGCTGTCGAACCGGCCAATGGTATGGATCGGCCTGATCAGCTATCCGCTCTATCTCTGGCACTGGCCGGTCCTGTCCTATCTCGGCATTCTGCGCAACGGCGTGCCGAACGTGATGGAGATCTGGGCGGCGGTCGCCGTCTCCGTGATTCTTTCCTGGCTGACATTCCGCTTTGTCGAAATTCCGCTTCGCCACTACGACCGGGCAGTCAAGAGACTAACGCTCGGTCTCGCGCTCGTCGGCCTTGCCGGTATCGTGACCATCGCCGCGGCCGGATTCGATTTTCGTTTTCCTGTGGAGGTGCAGGCGATCGCGCGGACCCAGGCGAAGGACAATGCGGGATTTGGCGACAGGTGTTTCCTGGAAACGCCGGGCGCTGAATTCAACGCAGACTGCATCGAGCAGGGAACGCAGCCGCTCGTATTTTTGTGGGGCGATTCGACCGCGGCCGCGCTCTATCCGGGCTTGAAGGAAGCAGAGGCTGCGAGCGGATCGTTCCGCCTGGCGAGGTTCAGCGCGCCGGGCTGCGCGCCGATCCTGGATTCGGGCGCGAACGCACGCTGCGACGAAGTCCATCGCACCGCCTTCGGCCTACTTCAGTCCGCGCATCCGGACGTCGTGCTGCTGCATGCGATGTGGGGCACGAACAACGATCTCAGCAAGCTGCACGAAACGATCGCGCGGCTGCGCGCCAGCAAGGTCCGGCGCATCGTCATCCTGGGTCCACTGCCGGTCTGGAAGCGAACGCTTCCCCATACGCTCGTCAATCACTACCGGATTTGGCACGAGATTCCGGAGCGGATCGCGTCGGGCGTATCAGGCTTGGACAACGATCAGCGGATGGAGGCTTTCAGCAAAGCCGAAGGCATCGAGTACATCTCTGCCTGGCATACGCTATGCAATGCTGCGGGCTGTCTGACGGGGATCGGGACCGATGCCAACCAGGTGCTGATAACAGATATCGTGCACCTCTCCGACTCCGGCTCGAAGTTTCTCATCAGAGCGATCGGCAAGGAATTGCTGCCGTCTCCACCGCGCCCGTGAGGACTTGCCATCACCCTGTTATGGTAAACGATCTCTTCCGATTGACGCGGTGTTACTCTTTTGTCACCTCGGTGGAAATTGGGACTGCCATAACTTGGGATGCTTGATTCCGAAGGCAACCTTTGCTGCAGTCGAGTAAGGTCGAGGTGTGCCATGAAATGGATGAAGGAACGCGATCTCCTGATCGCTCAGACAATGGCGTTCGTGCAATCGGTGACCGGCAAGAAGCCCGACGCCGAGTTGTTGTCGCCGGCCACCGAGACGACCGTCCGCGCGACTATAACCACCGCTGTGGTTAACGTTGAAGCCGTGCTCGCCGAACCTCCGCCGCTCCCGATCGCCGTCCCGCCCAACCCGGCTCAGACGATGCCTGCTCAGACAATGCACCCTGAGGCAAGGCCGTCTCAGGCGAAGCCGCCTCGGATCGCGGGTCTCGACCTCCCCGCCGATTTCCAGTCCGAAATCCGTGCCCGGGTGGCAAGCTTCCGCGCCCACCAGGAGCGGTTTACCCGGGAGCGCGAGGAATACTGCCGTGCCACCATGGCCAAGGTCCGCGCCACTCTGAGCGAGGGTACCTAGCCGCCTCGCTCCGCCGAATAGAATAGTCCCACAGGCTGTCCCGCCAGGTCTTGGCGGTCAGAGCCAGGCCCATACCAGCAGCATATTGGCCACCGACGCGACCAACAGCGCCACGGTGAGCGTGACATGCACGCGTTCGCTGGATGTGTGCAGAACCGTTGTCATGCCCGGAGCATCCGGCGATTCTAGCACCGGAGTCTTGCGGATTCTTTTTTGGGGGATTCACCACTTATTAGGGACTCAAGACGGGGTGACGGATGCCCTCACCTGGGCGTGAAACAAGACGGTTGGCGGTGCTGAAACCCGGGGGCGGGGTTGGCGTTGACTGCCTTTGCGGAGCCACGAGCTAAGAATGCCGTACGCGCTGTTTTCCAACGATGCCAAGCTGAGCAAGGCCTATCCGACCGAGGCGGATGTCTGGAAGGTCGCTCGGAAGAGCGGCCTGGTCGTCGATGTCGCCACGGACGAGGACAAGGCCGCCCCGCGTCCGGTCCTGGACAATGATTACGAGATCAGGCCCTGCCAGGCGGAGCCGAACGAAGACCCCGCCAAGAACAAAGCCGATGCCGAACGCGAGGCGCGGAGCGAGCCGCAGCTCTCGCCGCCCGAGCCGCCGCAGGAAAAAGCCTTACGGCGTCGCGCTCACCAGTGAGGCCTGCTCCGAGGCCAGCGTCACGCACGCCTTACGCCGGTGCAGTCCCCTGATCGCGCCGGTGACCTTGAGCACCTTCCCGACCCCGCAGGCCGGATCCTGGACAAAGGCGACCTCGTAGGGGGCGAGAATCAGCGGTTCGGATTTCAGCACGGTCTGGGCAAGGCATGGCGATATCGCCGCAGAAAAAATCAACGCTAACGCAAAAGCACGCATGTTCGTGTGTCCACCTCGCCCGGCGGCCGGCATAATAAACCATTGAGCGTGAAAGTTCCGTGCACCGCAAAAAATATTTTCTGCGGCGCCGGTAGCCCCGCAGCAAAAGGGCCGGCGGAAAGCCGGCCCTCGCCCCCGCGGAAACCCGCGGTCAGTATTTGGAAGCGACCGGCCCGCCCCAGCCGAAGCGGTAGTTCACGCCGACCTTGACCGTATGCTCGTCGTCCCGGAAGCGGGAGCCGACGATCTCGGCCGGACCGGAGGTGAAGGTCGTGTGGCCGAAATTGTAATACTGGTACTCGGCCTTGGCCGACCAGTTCGGCGCGAACATGTATTCGAGGCCTGCGCCAACCGTGTAGCCGTCCTTGCGGTTGCCGTCAGTCGTGAAGGGCTGCGGCACGCCAGCGAAGGCGACGCCGATATTGCTATTCTCACGCCAGGCGTAACCGCCCTTGGCGTAGAGCAGCGCCGGACCCCAGGTGTAGCCGAGCCGGCCGGTGACCGAGCCGAGCTGGTCGGTATTGCCCGTCACCACCGTTCCAGCGGGGAACACGAAGCCATTATTGCTGTTGCCCGGCAGCCAGCTGTATTGCGCCTCGACGCCCACCACCCAGTTCGGCGCGAATTGATAGTCAAAACCGCCCTGCACGCCGCCCAGGAAGCGCGCGTCGCTGCCGAGCAGATTGTTGCCGTCGGTGAAGCCGCCGCCGATATGGCCGCCGATATAGAAACCGGTCCAATTGTAAACCAACGCCGGCGCCGTATAGGCCGGCGGTGCCTTGGTATAGGGCCGTGCCGGCATGTCAGCCGCGAAAGCGGGGCCGGCGAATGCGGCCATGGCGACTGCGCCAAGCAAAAACTTCTTCATGGTACTTCCCCGTTCACTCCACGACGCGACATCAAACCAAACAACGTGACTTCAATTAGGTTGCTTTGGGGCACCGCCAGAGCATCACGTGTTCGTCACAGTGACAGCGCCGCAACACCCGCGGGTTCCATTGCATGGAAGAATTTTCCCTCCCGTTAATCCGGAGCCGGCCACCAGAACGGATGTCGGATCTGACTAAGCAGAGGTTCACCCCTCGCCGAAAAGTGATCCCATCCCGGTAACCCTGCGGCCACCGAGCCGCCGCTACCGCGACATCTTCTCCAGCTCAGGAAATGGCGCGTAGGTCGCGCTGGCGCAAGGCTCGGTAGCATTTTCCATCATGCGGTCGAGCCGGCCATCGACGTACACGATCGCGCGCTCCCGCGTCGGCCGATAGGCGCCGTCCGAGTCGCGGGCGCTGAAGCGCAGGCAGGTGACGTAGCGCTGCCGCCCACCGACCGTCCGCTGCACCGGCTCGGCCATGGCCGCGTCCCGTACGCCGGTGGGGTCGTTGAGATAGGTGTGCATGAACGCCAGGGTCTCGGCGCGGTAATTCTTCGGATACGGCTGGTCGGCGACACCGCGGTCATCGGTGAAGCTGATCGACCTGTTGTCGTCGCTGCTGAATGCGGAGCACGCCCCGAGCGCGATCGGCAACAGCAGGATTGCCGTAAGTCTTGCTGTCTTCGCCAAGTTCCTTTCGCCCCAAAGTCGACTGCGTCGGTCCCGGCAGTTTCTTAGACCGGCCAGCGGCGAAAGGGAATTCGCATCTAGGCGTCGCCTCAATGCACCATCCCACGGCCATTGGGGATGCAATGGCCGTGGGTGGGCCTGATATCCGCCGGCGCGGTGGGGCAATGTGGATCAAAACCGCGGCGGACGGACCAGTCGTGGAAGTCAGGATTCAGCCGCGCTTGGCGGGCCGCACGATGGGCTTGACCGCGACCTTCGGCGTGACATGCGTCTTGATCACACCGATGTGCTTGTGGTGGCCATGATGGCGGACGTAGCGCTGGTGCTTATGATGATGGCGCACCATCTTGGCGTTGGCATGCAGCGCCTTCGACTTCGTCAGTTCGGACTTGATCACCGGCGCCTGGGTCGTCTTGCCATAGTTGCCGGCAAACGCGGGCGCCGCCATCACGGAAACCGCAAGCAGCGCCGCGGAAATGGTCTTGAGCATGGTTGTCTCCTCTTCCAGGGATCGCTGAGACTTCCGGTCGGATGGCCGGGCTCGCCGATCAGTGATGACGACCTAAGTCGGCGGCGCTGAACCCACGCTGAAACGCGCGGACGGAATTCGTTCATCTCCATGACATCCTGTTCATGTCCGCGACTGCGTTAAGTCCTGACCGGCGTCACGTCTGCGAGGCGTGAGTTTCAAAATGGCGTGCCGAAGCGGGAATGTTTCCGAGCACTGGGTGTTCAAGGAAACGGGCCGCGGTATAGGATCGCCGGGCTGACCATCAGGAGAGAGGCATGCAGAAATTCGCGATCAGGCTGTTGACGCTCGCCATGTTGTCGCTGACGCTTGCGGCAGCGCCCGTCGTTACCGCGGTCTTTGCCGCGCCGGATAACGATCCGCCCCCGCCGCCGCCCAAGGGCAAGAAGAAGTCGGAGATTCGTCCGAACGTCGAACAGGCCGCCTTCGAGAATGGCTATCACGCCGCCTATGCCACGATCTACGACCGCCACGATTATGCGAACGCGATCGAGCAACTGAAGGCCCTGCACCGCGACGACACCGCCGCGGTCGCCAACCTGATCGGTTATTCCTATCGCAAGCTCGGCGACTACAAGCTGTCGCAGGTCTGGTACGAGCGCGCGCTGAAGGCCGATCCGAACCACGTCAAGACCTGGCAGTATTACGGTCTGTGGCAGGTCGAACAGGGCAACCGCGACCAGGCACAGTATCATCTCAACCGCATCGCCCAGCTCGCAGGCACCAACAGCGAGGAATACCGCTCGCTCGCCGCCGCGCTGGAAAAGCCGCCCGGCACCGGGCTGGTGTATTGAGGCGGTAGTTGCCGTGTGACGGGCAACGGCGCACGCGCCGTGCCCTTCAGTTTCTGTCGCGCTTCACACCGGTGTCGTGCCTGCCGGGGCATCGCGCAGCGATGAGCCCGGAATCCATCGAGCCGCGGGTGCAGGTGGAGAAATGGATTCCGGGCTCGCGCTACGCGCGCCCCGGAATGACGACGGTGGGGCTTGTGGCGAAACAGCTTCGCCAAAAATAAACGCCACCGAGCGCAATGAGTATTGCTTGGTGGCGTTGGTCGTCACTGGGCCCTGAAATCCCCAGCACTGAATTGGTCAGTGCCGCACGTCATCAGGTTCAATCACGACTCTCAAAAACGTGAGTTTTGCATCAGCTAAATGATGCGCGTCATACGACAGAAGCGCTGCCGATCACGCGAGACGGCAACTTCAAGTAAGCTGCAAAATATTGTCACGTCCCTTGCGCGATGAATGCGACGACCCTCATCCCGAGGAGCCGCGCAAGCGGCGTCTCGAGGCATGGCGCGGGTGAGATCGAGGCCTCATGGTTCGAGACGCGCGAAGACGCGCTCGTCACCATGAGGGTCTCCTAGAGAGCACGCTGTTTGAATACGTAGGCGAAGAACGTCAATCGCTCTTGCCTACTTCATCACCGCTTCGACCTCGCCTCTGAACGCCTGGCGTGAGGTGTCGCGGGAATAGAACATGTGGCCGCCGGGATAGACGACGAGTTTGACACGGTCCGGCCTCGCAAAGGCCGGCAGTTGGTCGAGCGCCATCGCCGAGCCGAAGTAAGGAGTCGCGAGATCGAACAGGCCGTGGCCGACCAGGAGCTTCAGCTTCGGATCGAGCGCGAGAATCTGCCGGAGCTGTGAGACCGACTCGGCCGGGTTTGTCCCGCGGCCGAAATCCCAGGAGCCGGCGACGCTGCCGTTGAGAAGATGATAGGATCCGTCCGGCTGCCAGTTCAGCCTGCCCCTGGTGAGGTCGACAACTGCGCTCGTCAGCGGCGCAATCAGCGGATCGCCGGACGGATCGCCGAAGCGGGATACGCTCGAATCCGGATTGGGATCGAAGCCTTCGACTGACGCGTCGTAGCGGCCGGTCACTTTGCCGTTGCGGCGATCGAATTCCCTGCGGAATTCGGAGATATCGAAACGCCCCGCGAGGCGACGGCTTACCGCCGGATCGATATCGGTCAGGGCCGCCACCCTGTTGGCGAGCCGTGTCGTGGCCTCGCTGTCGGCCTGCCCCTTGACAAGGTCGACCAGGAAATCGCCGCGCGCGTATTGTTCGACATCGGCGACGTCGCTGCGCGTCACCGGGCCCTTCCTCTGCCGCGCGACCGCCGCCATGCTCGGAAGGCTCGCGACATATTGCAGCAGACTCGTGCCCTGGAATTCACGGAAATCGAGCAGCGGCGAGAGCAGGATTAATCCCTTCACGCCGACGCCCTGCTCGGTCTGCAGGTTATGCACGATCTTCGGTCCGCGGATGCCGCCATAGCTTTCGCCCACGACATATTTCGGCGACAGCAGCCGCTCGTGCTTCTCGAGCCAGCGGCGGATCACCAGCGCGATCGCGTTGACATCGCCGTCGACGGAGAAGAAGCGCTTGCGCACGTCGTCCCCGGTCGCGACAAAACGACTATAGCCGGTGCCGACGGGATCGATGAAGACGAGGTCGGTGAAGTCGAGCCAGGTTTCCGCATTCGGCACCAGTTCGGGCGACGCCGACGACACCGCCCCCTCGCCGCCCAGCGCAATCCGCCACGGTCCGGCGCTGCCGAGCTGCAGCCAGGCCGACGATGCGCCCGGCCCGCCGTTGAACAGGAAGGTGACCGGGCGATTCGTCCGATCGGTGCCGTCGAGCTGATAGGAGGTATAGGCAATATCGGCCTGCGGCTCGCCCTTCTGGTCGAACAGGCGGATCGAGCCGGCGGTGGCCGTGAACTCCAAGCTACGTCCGGGGAGCGCCAGCGTCTGCTTGGTCGTGGAGTCAGGCGGCAAGCGGTGCTGCTCGGACGCCGACGGTGGATTGGCTGCCGCACTGCGGTCTGCACCGCCCTTACGACCCGCCGGTGCCTGCGTCGTCGGCGAATCTGACTGTGATGACGGTTTGGGGGTGTCGCCCGCGTCCTGCGCCCACGCGCCGCTCACGACTGAAAATGCGAGCAGCGCGACCATCATGCGCGTGCGCGCGTTGCGCTGTGTTCCGACCCAGCTTGCCATGTCCAGTTCCTTCGTAGCCCGGGTGCAGCCAAGCGAAGCCCGGGACATCTGCGTCAACATTGAGAGCGCCCCCGGGTTACGCTGGCGCTCCACCCGGGCTACGACGCGAATTGCGGCGTCCATCGGGGATGCAGCTACACAACGGGAGGAATTGTGTGGAAATCACAATCGCGCCAGCCGGTTTGCACCGCGATGAATGCGACAGGCCTGCGACAATACGCGCCGATCAGGTTGTCCGCGGCGACAATTGAGTGATATCCGTCACATCCACAAGGTTGCCAACCCAACCATTCGATCCACAGAACCAAAACGGCGCCACCGCGACTAACGAAATTGTATCTTCGAGGGGGTTCCCGAAATGAAACGAGCGATTGCCATTTGTGTCGGCCTGCTTGCGCTGGCTTCGCCGGCGGCGGCCGAGTCACCGGTGGCCGTCGTCGAGGACGTGCAAGGCAAGGTCACTGGCGCCGAGTTCATGGATTATGTAGCCCCCAAGACCGTAATCAAGATCGGGGACGGTGGTTCGATCGTGCTGAGCTATATGACCTCTTGCCGGCGCGAAGCGATCTCCGGGATCGGCACGGTGATCGTCGGCACCGAGGAGAGCGTCGTGCATCTCGCTGACCTCAAGGCCGAAAAAACCGATTGCGATTCCAACCAGACGCACGCCACGACGCAGGCGACCAGCGCGGTCGCCGCCACCGTGTTGCGCAGCGTCGATGCGAATAAGACCTCGTTGCCGCAGCCGCAGCTCACCCTCTACGGCGCTTCGCCATTCGTGGAGGCAAGAGGACGCGGCACGCTGATCGTGAAGCGCCTGGACATCCCCGGTGAGCGTCAGCAGGTTGATCTCGGCGGCACCCAGCTCAAGGGCAGGTTCTTCGATTTCGCCCGCGAGAACGGTGCATTGGTCCCGGGCGGCCTCTACGCCGCCACCTTCAAGTCGTCGCAGATCGTCTTCCGCGTCGACCCGCAAGCCAAGCCCGGCCCCACGCCGATCGTCGGCCGCCTGCTGCGGATGAATTAGCTCGTGATGAAACTGCCTTGGGGCCACTGCTGGCGCTTCTCCCTCTCCCCGTTCTTACGGAGCCGAGACGAGCGAAGCTCGCTCTGTGAGGGTTGGGGTGAGGGGCTCTCTCCGCGGACACGGTGACAGACGTGTTCGCGGAGATTCCCCCTCACCCGAAATTCAAGCTGCGCTTGAATTTCGACCTCTCCCCGCACGCGGGCCGAGGTGAAGTCGAACACGCCTCACTGTTCGAGAGAAAATCTTCCCGCGCCGGCCAGGATCAGCGACCTTGAGCATCGGGCGCACCGCGCGCGAGGTGATCACGATCGCCGCGATCGCGCTCGTCTGCGCCGCCATTTCTATCTCGCCCGCACTCGAGCCGATCCGCGGCCTCTCGCTCGACATCCTGACCGCGCTGCGCTGGAGGATATTCCAGAGCGCACCCGACCCCACCGCTTCCCCCACAGTTGTCGTCGCGATCGACGAGGAAAGCTATCGCGCGGCGCCGTTCAAGGGATCGCCCACGCTGACCTGGACCGGCGAGATCGGCCGCGTGCTCGGCGCGATCATCGATGGCGGTGCCAAGGTCGTCGGCTTCGACCTGGTGATCCCGACCTCGATCGAGCTGTCGCAAATTCCGTTCGGCGACGGCGTGCTGGGCGAAAAGGTGCGCGGCTTCGATCGCGACTTCCTGCGCGCCCTCGCCTCCGCCTCGACATCCGGCAAGGTCGTGCTCGGCGAGATGCTGCGCGGGGATCAGCCGATCCTCCCCTCCCCCGGACAGCGCGTTGCCGTCCGCCAGCAGCAGAACATCCGTCCGCTCAATGTCCACACCGACAGCGACGACACGGTGCGGCGGGTGCCGTTGACCTTTGCCGTCGGCGACGCAAGGGTTTCCGGCATGGCGCTCGAACTGGCATCGCGGGCGCTTGGTGCGACGGCCGACAGCGACGCCAGTGGCAACGTGACGCTCGCCGGTTACCGGATTCCGAGCCCGGTGCCGAACACGATGACGCTGAACTTTGCCGGCGGCGCGGACGACATCCCGACCTTTTCCTTCGCCGACCTGCGCGCCTGCGCGGCCAAGGGCGGAAAGGATTATTTCCGGCGTTGGTTCGACGGCAAGATCGTCCTGATCGGCACCGTGCTCGACATCGAAGACCGCCAGGCGACATCCAAACGATTTGCCACCGCAGGCGACGGGAGGCGCCCTCTCCCGCGCTGCGCGCCCGACGCCAGTCCGCCGGCCGTTCCGGGCGTCGCGCGCAGCACCATCGCGGGCGTGTATATCCACGCCACCGCCGTCAACAACCTGATCACCCGCAACGCGGCGCGCGAGCCCGGCCTCCTGCCGACGTTCCTGATCGCCTTCTTGTTTGCCGCGCTGGCCGCAACGGCGGCGCGCCTATTCAGGCCATTCACCGCCGTCCTCTGCTGCGCAGCGGCGAGCGCGCTCGGGCTCGTCGGCGCCACGTTCGCCTTCACCCACGCACTGGCGCTTCCGCTGGTCGAGCCTTTCGCGGCAGGCACGGCTGCGCTCGCGGCGATGGTCGGCCTTCGCTTCGCCGTCACCGATCGCGACCGCCGGCTGTTGCAGAAGAGCTTTGCGCTCTATCTCGCCCCACACGTCATCAACGGCATGCTGTCGTCGAAGAAATTGCCCGAGCTCGGCGGCGAAGCGCGCGAGGTCACCGTGTTCTTCTCCGACCTCGCGGGCTTCTCCGCGATCGCGGAAAACATGCCGCCGGACCGGCTGATGTCGCTGATGAACGAATATCTTTCTGATATGACCGATGTCATCGAGGCCAATGGTGGCTATGTCGACAAATATATCGGCGATTCCATCGTCGCGGTGTTCGGCGCGCCCGCCGACGATCCTGACCATGCTGCGAACGCGGCGCGCGCGGCGCTCGACTGCTGCACACGACTTGCAGAGCTCAACGCCACCTCGCCGGCCTTCCGCGACCATCCGCTCGCGCAGCGCATCGGCATCAATTCCGGCGAGGCGCTGGTCGGCAATTTCGGATCGCGGCGGCGCTTCAATTATTCCGTGATGAGCGATGCGGTGAACCTCGCCTCGCGCCTCGAAGGCGCCAACAAGTTCTACGGCACCACCATCATCGCCTCGGACGCGACGGTGGCGCTCGCAGGCAGCGGCTTTGCCTGGCGCGAGCTCGACGAAGTCCGCGTCAAAGGACGGAATCAAGCGCTGAAGATCTACGAGCTGGTGGCGCGGGCGGACGCGCTGTCGGAAGCGCAGCAGGCGCTGATCAAGACTTACGGCGAAGGACTCGCGCATTGGCGCGCCGGCGAATTCCACCTCGCCACGGAGGCTTTCGGCCGCTCGGCCGCGACCGACAAGCCGGCCGCATTGTTTCGCGAGCGCGCCGAGCAGATGGCCGCGCAGCCGCCGGGCGGGGACTGGGAGCCGATCCGCACGCTGCAGGAGAAGTGAGGCACATAGCCCGGGTGGAGCGAAGCGTAGCCCGGGACCCCTGGTAAACGCGGATGCAGAAGTCCCGGGTTGCCCTGCGCTCCACCCGGGCTACGAGGCCCGATCATTGCGGAATTGTGTCGGGCGGCCCTGCCGAGCGGCCGCCCGAGCCGTTTTGTGACCCCGAAATGCCGGTCTTCTGATCTCGACAAGCGCGGCCAAGCTGTATAGACGGGCGCGGCGCGGAACGGCGCGCAACCAGAGCCGAGCTTGTCGTGCCATGACCAGTCCCGAGCGATACGAGAAGATCGCCTTCGTTGCCAGCAGCGGCACCGAGGCGCAGGCGGCGCTGGCGCAACTGACGGCGCTCTACGGCAATTGCGACGCGGCGGACGCCGACGTCGTGGTCGCACTCGGCGGCGACGGCTTGATGCTGCAGACGCTGCACGCCAACATGCGTTCGGGGAAACCGATCTACGGCATGCATCGGGGCACCGTCGGCTTCCTGATGAACGAGTACGCGACCCACAATCTGCGCGAACGGCTGGCGGCCTCGCGCGAATCTTTGATCAGCCCCCTGCTGATGCGCGCCACCGACATTCACGGCGCAGTGCATCTGCATCACGCCATCAACGAGGTCGCGCTGTTCCGCCAGACCTATCAGGCCGCGCGCCTGCGCATCCTGATCGACGAGCACGAGCGGATGCCTGAACTGATCGCCGACGGCATCCTGGTCGCCACCCCCGCCGGCTCGACCGCCTATAACCTCTCGGTGCAGGGCCCGATCATCCCGATCAACGCCGCCCTGCTCGCGCTGACCCCGATCAGCGCCTTCCGCCCGCGGCGCTGGCGCGGCGCGCTGTTGCCGAATTCGGCGTTCGTCGTGATCGAGGTGCTCGAAGGCACAAAGCGCCCCGTGGCGGCGGTCGCCGACCATGACGAAGTGCGCGACGTCAGCCGCGTCGAGGTCTTGACCGACAAGACCATCTCGATACGCATGCTGTTCGATCCCGGCCACAGCCTGGAAGAGCGCATCCTGCGCGAGCAGTTCGGGTACTGATCCTCCCCCTCCGCGCAACCTTTCCTTAACCGCCACAGCGATATGGTTAACGTCGGGTAATGCCGTTTGGGCCGGGCGGGACATGTATCGCATCGATTTCAACAAGCTGCGGTTTCTGATCTGCGATGACAATCCGCACATGCGCCGCATCCTGCGGACGCTGTTGCATTCGTTCGGCGCGCGCGAAGTCTACGAGGCGGAAGACGGCGCCACCGCGCTCGAAATGTACACCCACTACGTCCCGGACATCGTCATCACCGACTGGTCGATGCCGATTTTCGACGGGCTCGAACTCGCACAGATGATCCGGCAGCCGGAATCCAACGCCAATCCCTACGCGCCGATCATCATGCTGACCGCGCATTCGGAGAAGCGCCGCGTCACGGTGGCGCGCGATGCCGGCGTCACCGAATTCCTGGCCAAGCCGATCTCGGCCAAAGGACTTTACCAGCGCATCCTCAATGTCGTTGCCAACCCGCGCCCCTTCATCAAGACCAAGACCTATTTCGGCCCGGACCGCCGCCGCAACACCAGCAACACCTATATCGGGCCCGAGCGCCGCGTCGGCGGCGAGATGGAAGTGATGCAACAGCCGTCGCTGCTCGATAAGGCGCGTTCCGCGATCTAGGCGGCGAGGAGATCATCATGGCGAAAGAGAAACCGGGCGCGGTCGAGATCAAGACCTTCGCCACGCATCATGTGATCACGCAACCCAATCCGCTGCGTGGAGTCTTGCGCCGCATCCCCCCCGACATCGATCATGACGACCCCGTTGCGCGCGCCGAGCAGGCGCTTGCGGATCTCTCCGGCGAATTCAAGCAGTGGATGACAATCGAGGCCGACCGGCTGTCGGCCGCGCACGCCATTGTGCTGCGCCACGGCTTCTCGCACGAAACGCGCGAAGAGCTGTTCCGCGCCGCTCATGACATCAAGGGCGACGCCGCGACCTTCGGCTTTCCCTCCGCCGGCGCCGCCGCCGAAAGCCTGTGCCGCATCATCGAGCACGCCCCCGATCTCGACGAGGTGCCGGCGGAGCTGATCACCCACCACATCAACGCGATCCAGGCGATCGTGCGCGAGCGCACCAAGCTCGACACCGCCGTGATGGCAAGCGCGCTCAGCAGGCAGCTCCGCGGCATCGCCGATGAATTCCTGCTCAAGGTCAACCACGACCGCCCAGAACATCTCGAAGCCATCCTCGCGCCGAGCATCGCACCAGCGGAGTAATGGAGCCTGCGTAGGGTGGGCAAAGCGCAGCGTGCCCACCATCGTGAGCGGAATGGTGGGCACGCCGCTGCGCTCCTTTGCCCACCCTTCGCAGCTCGTCGCTATCCCCCGTCATTCCGGGATGCGCCAGGCGCAGGCCCGGAATCCATTGGGCCGCATGCGCAGGCGGCGAAATGGATTCCGGGTTCGATGCTGTCGCATCGCCACGGAATAACGACGTGTGTTGCGGCGGCGGTTTTTCCTACGCCGCGATCAAATCGTGCTCGAGCGGTGCGAGCGCTTCTTCCGCGACCAGCTCTTCGCAGAAGACGCGTGCTTCCTCGCGCGCGGATTCGGTGGCGAAGCGGCGGAGCAGGATCAACAGCGGTTCGGCGGCCTGCCGATCGGTCTCGCAATGGGTCAGCACGCGCTCGACCATCCGTCGGCGCAGCCTGACCGCGCCGTCGATGCTGTCGACATAGCCGGCTTCGTGGCTTGCCTCGAGCGCGGCACGGAAGGCGGCAAAGGTAGATTCCGGCAGGCCGGCGCGGATCAATAGCGCGTCGAGACTCGCGGCGCCGCGGTCATGCAACAGCGCGGCGATGCGCGCCTCCGGCAGGTCGGAGAGTTCGGCGAGGGCTGCGCGGAACAGCTCGATATTGCCCGAGAGCAGCGCACGCAGGATCAGACCGGCGGTCAGTTGGCAGGTCGCGCGCAGATGCGCGACGAGGCCGCGCATCTCCTCGCCGCGCGATCGCGCGGCGATGTGAACGGTCGAGCGCTCGCGCGCTTCGCTGGCGATACGATCAGCCCGATCGGCGGGGAGCCAGTTGCGGGCGACCACGAATTGCGCCAGCGTCTCCGACAGCTTTGCCACCAGCGCCATGCGGGTCGCGGCCGGCAGGCCTTCCAGCACCAGCATCGCCTCCCGGATCGCGGCAAGATGGCCGTGCCGTTCGACGATGCGGTCCCATGAGAACGGTGCGAGTTCCGCATTCGCGTTCTCGATCAATTCGAGCGCTGCGGCGGCACAGCCGACTTCGGCAATCGCCGCACCGACGGATGCAGGCAGATTGATCCGCCGCGCGATCGCGCATTGCATCTCGTTGTTGCCGGTCGCGACAATGTCGACGAGATCGGCATCGATCAGGAGTGGCGAATGTTCCAGCACCGGCAACGCGATTGCGGGCTGGTCGACCGCGAGCGCCTGCACGATGGCCGCCGGCGCCTCGGCGCTGCGCGCGAACACCTCGGCCATCGCCTGCCGCACCAGCGGCGAGGGATCGTCGAGCAGCATCAGCAGCGCGCCCTCGGCGGCGATGCGGTCGTCCTCTGATAGGTCTGAAATCAACCAGGCCCGCGCCAATGCCCGGGTGGCCTCGGCCCGCTCCCCTGCCGGAGCGGTCCTGATCCAATTGATGAACTGCCGAACGATCATGGTCCTTCCGGCTTACGCAACGAGACGACACGGTGATGCAGTGCCAACGTAACCAAAGATAAACCATGACGCTTAACAAAGCGTTCACCATAACTCTTTGGATTTATTGACGTTTCGTTAATGATGAGCGCCTGCCTCCAAGTACACCGACCTCATCCCGAGGAGCCTGCACGGCAGGCGTCTCGAAGGATGGGCCGCGGGCGAGATCGGGGCCTCATGGTTCGAGACGCGCGTGCCGCGCCCCTCACCATGAGGGGCAACCACCCGTGCGGAGCGTCAGCCCGAGAACGTGCCGTTGCGGTCGCTGAAGAGGTCGAGGCGGCCAGGCGGCCGCACTTCGGGAGTCTGGCCGGAGAACGAGGTGGTCGCGACCTGTGAGGGACGGCCCCATAGCTCCTGCACAGTCGGCGAGATCGGCTCGGCGCGGTCGCCGGCCTGGAACAGCGAGCGGAACATCGGATCGCCCGGAGCGGATGCCGCTTGCGAGCCGGCCACAGGCGACACCGCGCGGGAATCCGGGAAGCTTGAGAGGTAGGCGGCGTTGTCGATCGCCGGCGCGGGCGCAGCGCTCGCGATCTCGCCGCCGGCCGCGGCAAAAGCAGTGCGGGTCGCGCTGGAATTAGCAGCGCCGGCATAGCGCGCGTTCAGCACCGAATAGACTTCCGACACGCTGCGGGCGCGTCCCGAACCGTCATAGAAGATCGAACTGTTGGCGGCGGCCGCCTTCGGGAACATCTGCGCGGCACTGGCGTTCGGATTGCCCTCGGCACTCGAGATCAGTTTCGCTGCGCCGCCGACGCCCATGAAATGCGCCATGTAGAGCTCGGCATCGGTCGGGCGACGGCCGATGCTGCCGGTGAGCTTGAAGCTGTTGGACTGCGTCAGCACGCCGGCCATTGCCGACGCGGCATCCGGGTCGTCGCGCAATCGCATGATCGCGGCCCGCGCCTGCGGATCGCTGACCGAATAGCTGCCGTCAGAATTCTTCGTGATGGCATCGGCATATTTGCCGTAGCCGAGCTTATCCCCCGCCTCCTTCACCGTGCCGAGCCAGGTCTGGTCGATGAACTGAAACAGCCCGCGCGCGGATGAGGTCGACGCGGAAGCCCGCGGGTTGAAGTTGGATTCCATCTTGGCGGTCGTGAGCAGGTATTGAAAGCTGGTGCCGGTGGTGGACGCCGCCTGCTTGATCGAACCCGCGATCTTCGCGCGCGTCGGGTCGACACCTGCCGCCGTCCCGGCGTTGAATGTATCGATCGCCATCGATTGATGCCCCGCTCCTCGCGAAACGCTCGCGTGGGCTTCATGAACGCCGGTAATCGGCGCAGCTCCCTTCAATACCCTGCGGCAGTTATGGTTAATGGGAAGTTAAGGAGGTGGAGCCTTACGGCTGCGCCTCGTAATACCGCGCGACCTGATCGATCTCTTCCGCGGTCATCTGGCGGGCGATATTGCGCATCTGCTCGCTGATGTCGTTGCGGCGGGTGCCCGATGCGAAGGCCTGCAACTGCGACTTGATATAGACGGCGGACTGGCCGCCGAGCCAGGGGCTGCCGGCCTTGATGTCGATTTCGCCGTGGCAGGAGCCGCAGGGCGGGATGTTGCGCATCGGCGCGCCCGTCACCACGATCGCAGGCGGCGGCAGGTTCGGATTGACCTGACTGGAAGGCACACGCGGCAGATAGGCGTAATAGAGCGCGACATCGCGCATGTCCTGGTCGGTCATATTGGCCGCGAACGGGCTCATGACGACGTTGACCCGCGCCCCGGCCTTGAAGTCGTTCAACTCCTTGTACGTCACCGCGGCGTACTGCCCGGCGAGGTTCGGCGAGTTGGCGTCGCTGACGCCCTGCGGCCCATGGCAGATCGCGCAGCGCTGCGCGAGCGTCGCGCCACGGCCGATCGACACCTGATCCTGCCGTGTCAGCATTTCCGGAGTGACCACGACATTCGACGTCTTGAACGCAGGCGGGACCGCCGCGGCGGGCCTCGGCAGGTTCGGCACGCCGGCTGCGCTGCAGATCGCATCCCAGATGCCGGCAAGCTTCAGATTGGGCTGCAGCAGCGGCAGCCAGATCAATCCCACGACCGCGGACAGCACCGCGATGGCGGCGGTGACGCCGACGCTGATGCTGAACCAGGGATTGCGCGGCGAATAGAGCTCCTCCTCGCTCATCTGCTGGCTCCGACATAAACGGCAGGCACGCTGGTATTCTTCACGGCCATCAGTTGGCCGATCGGATAGCCGTAATTGACGACCGTCAGCCCGATCATGAGCGCCAGCCACAATCCAAAACTGTTGAGCGCAACCGGAATGCGCACAGGCATGTGCAAGGGGATCGCAAAGCGATAGGCGCCCGCCTCGCCCCTCGGCGCGAACTGGCCGCGGATCAGCACGATCAGGAACAGGATACCTGACGTCAGCAGGATCAATCCTCCGAACGCCGACATCGTCACCGAGAGGGCCTGCGGCGCGATCGCGGGATTGGCGTAGTCATAGAACGCCATGCGACGCGGCATGCCGAGGATGCCGACATAGTGCCAC
Organism: Bradyrhizobium sp. Leo114; assembly: GCF_055229415.2. Lineage (NCBI taxonomy): Bacteria > Pseudomonadati > Pseudomonadota > Alphaproteobacteria > Hyphomicrobiales > Nitrobacteraceae > Bradyrhizobium > Bradyrhizobium sp. Leo114. The sequence goes on from NZ_JBUYEN020000014.1 coordinate 123,663, forward strand.
GGGAACGTTGTGACGATCATGCCGATGAACCACAGCCAGAGCTGGGTGCGCATCATCCCGTAACTATCCAGCGTGCGGCCGGTCAAATGCGGCCACAGGTCATAGGCGATCGCGAAATACATGATGACGATGGCGCCGCCGAAGATCAGATGGAAGTGGCCGGTGATCCATTGCGTGTTGTGGATGCTGGTGTTGAGCTGATAGCTCATGTTGATGAGCCCGCCGGCGCCGCCGAAGCCAAGCATCACGAGCGACAGGGCGGTCGCGAGCATGATCGGATTCTTCCACGGCAGCGCGCCGATCCAGCCGAAGGCGCCCCTGCCCCCGCGCAGCCGGCTCGCGATCTCCGCAGACGCGCAGATCGTGAACACCGTGAGCAGCGTGGGCAGCGCCACGAGGCCGGTGAACACCGATTGCATGAACTTGAAGCCGGCGCCGACCTGCGGATCGGCAAACAAATGATGCACGCCGATCGGCATCGCGACCACGACGAACAGGATGAAGGCGACCCGCCCCATCGCGTCGCTGTAGAGCCGGCCGCCGATCGCGCGCGGGAAGATCGTGTAATAGGCGATGTAAGTCGGGATCAGCCAGAAATAGACGATGGCGTGCAATGTCCAGGAGAAGAATACGCGCGCCAGTCCGGCGTCGATGGTGGTGCTGAGCCCAAGCGCGGTCGGAATGATCTGGAAAATCAGCTCGACCGCGGCGCCGACCGCGGTCCAGGCCCAGAGATAGGAGCCGGCGACATTGGCGAACATCGCGAGCGGCACCGGCTTGTCGCGATTGTCGCGCTTCCAGACCGCGAGATTGATCGACATCAGCGCGACCCAGATCCATGAGCCGACCACGACCAGGACCACGCCGATGTAATAGAAGGGATTGCCGATCATCGGCGGATAGAAGGTGTAGAGCACGGAGGCGAGTCCGAGCGAGACCGGGATCATCGCCATCACGCTGCCGATCGCGACCAGCGCGATGCCGGCCCAGGCCCAGCGCCGCCCGATCAGCGGCCGCTCCAGCGCCGCTTCGCTGATGGCGTAGCCAAAGCCCATCGCGATCAGGGTCGGGAACACATAGCCCATCACCGTGCCGTGCGCGGTGACCGAGCGATAATAGAATTCCGGATTGAAGTGCCAGGCGTTCAGCGGGCTGCGCACGAACATCTGCCAGGCGCCGAGCACCAGCGCCGCGCCGAAGACGATGAAAGCGAGCCAGAAATGCGCCAGGATCAGCCGCTTGTTAATCAACACAGGTGAGCCTCCGTTTGCTCGCCGCCATGTTGCGGAACGTAGTCTGGTCGACCACCTTGACCTTGCCCCACATGCCTTGATGGCCGATGCCGCAGAATTCCTGGCACGGCATCATGTGTTCGCCCGGCGTCTTGAAGCTGATCGGCAGATCCGAAACATAGCCCGGCACCAGCATGATGTTGATGTTGGTGCCCTCGATCAGGAAGCCGTGCACGACGTCGGCGCTGGTGGCGCGAACGGTGATCGGCGTTTCCGCCGGCACCACGAGGCATTGCGGGGTGAATGAATATTGCTGCCCGATCGCGCGCACCGTGACGGAGCCGTCGGCCTCCAGCGCGCTGCCGAGGTTGCTTTCGACGAATTCGCCGGAAAGATGCAAGGTCGTCGGATCGGCGGTCTCGACGCGGCCCTGCGGCATCGTCGTATGGTAGATGCCGAAGAAGGCGGCCAAGCCGACGAGCACGCCGATGATCACGATCGACAACGTTGCCCAGCGCCGCTCGATGCGTGCGGCAACCGCCTCGCCGAGGCCATGCGCGCCGTGACTATGATCGGTCTCACTGGTCACGATCAGGCGCTCCGCGGCAGGAAGACGAAGAGATAGAAGGCAAACCATAAAGCGACGACGATCGCGGTCGCGATGCCCGCCACCGCAATCGCGCCGCCGGGACCTGCGCGCACGATCGCGTCCACCGCCTCGTCATCGGAATGCTGCGCCCGCCCTTGCGAGGATGAATCCGTCATGGCGCACCCCTTCTCCAAATCATGCTCTACTTCAGCGTAGCCGTGCGCAATTCGTTGGCCTGCCGCGCCGATACCGGCGCACCGCGATTGCCCCAGGATGTCCTGATGTAAGTGACGACGGCGGCGACCTCATCGTCGGAGAGGCGCTGCGCGAAGGGCGGCATGCCATAGGGCATCGGGTTGCCCGCGGTGCCCGGCGGATAGCCGCCATTGAGCACCATGCGGATGGCATTCACCGCCGAGGCCATCTGGATCGACTGATTGCCGGCGAGCGGCGGATAATGCGGAGGCATGCCGAGGCCGGTCGCGCCGTGGCAGCTTGCGCAATCGCGGTCATAGATCTGCTTGCCGAGCGAGAGCAGAAGGCTGCTCTCTGCAGTTGGCAACGCCGGCGGCGGCTTGTCCGGCGAGGTGCCCTGCGCGAGGCCCTTCAGGTAGACCGCCATCGCGCGGATGTCCTCGTCGTTGAGATATTGCAGGCTGTTGTAGACGACTTCCGCCATCGGCCCGTAGACCGCGCCGCGCGCAGAGACGCCGGTGCGCAGATAGTCGACGATTTCCTGGATGCTCCACTCGCCCAGCCCCGCTTCCTTGTTCGAGGTGAGCGACGGCGCGTACCAGTACTGCATCGGAATCAGGCCGCCCTCGAACGCCTGCGATTCCGAGCTGCCGCCGAGCGCGTTGATCGCGGTGTGGCACATGCCGCAATGGCCGAGACCTTCGACCAGATAGGCGCCCCTGTTCCATTCCGCCGACTTGGTCGGATCGGGCTTGAACTCGCCTTCGTTGAAGAACAGCGTGCGCCAGCCGATGATCAGAGAGCGATTGTTGAAGGGAAAGGTCAATTCGTGCGGCTTGTTGACCTGCTTCACCGGCGGGACCGAACGCAAATAGGCGTAGATCGCATCGGAGTCCTCGCGCGTCACCTTGGTATAGGAGCCGAACGGCATCGCGGGATAGACGAGACCGCCGTCCGGGAAGCGGCCATCATGCATCATCCGGTAGAACTGGTCCGAGGTCCAGGTGCCGATGCCGGTCTGCGGATCGGGCGTGATGTTGGAGGTGTAGAGCGTGCCGAACGGCGTCTTCATCGGCAGCCCGCCGGCAAAGGTCTTGCCTTCGCGCGCGGTGTGGCAGGCGATGCAGTCGCCGGCGCGGGCGAGATATTCGCCCCGCTTGAGCAGCTCGGCGTTCGCCGGCGGGTTCTGCTGCGCACTTGCCGCCGTCATGCCGGCGAAGCACAGCGCCAGAAGGAGGATCAGCTTGGTTGAGAGGCGTTGCATCGGCGAGCTCCCTTCAACGCGGCTCGCTGCCGCATGCAAGCGGCATCGGCAGACTGCCTTGCGGCGCGAACGACGGGTCTGCCGGCGCCGGACGCGATGAGAGATAGGCGGCGACCGCCTTCACATCGTCTTCGGTCAGAAGGCTTGCGACGATCTGCATGCAATCGGGGGCGGCCGCGGTGCGCGTGCCGTAGCGCCAGCCGCCGAGCTGGGCGCTGATATAGCTTGCACGCAGACCGAGCAGACCGGGAATCGCGGGCTCCATGCCGCCGAAGCTCGGGCCGTGGCAGCTCGCGCAGGGCGGAATGCCGCGCTGGGTATCGCCGTTCTTCACGATCGACTCGCCGCGCGCGAGAATCGCATCGCTGACGGTCGGAATCGCAGGCTCCGGGAACGGCGGCCGCAATGAGGCGAAATAGTCGGCCATCTTCTTCAGGTAGTCGTCAGGCAAAAATTCCAGCAGATAGTTCATCGGCGGATATTTGCGCCGGCCGTCCCTGAACGCGACGAGCTGATTATAAAGATAGCCTGCGGGCTTACCGGCAAGACGCGGGAAATAGACGTCGCTCGTCCCCTCGCCTTGCGCGCCGTGGCAGGACGCGCAGGCCAGCACGCGGGCCGCCATGGTGTCGGGCGCCCGCTCCGGCGTCTGCGCCTGCGCGGCAAGGAATGGCAGCGCGAAAAAGACAAAACACAATCGGAGTAGAGAAAAACGACGCGCCACCGTTGTAACCCCATCTCGACGACGAGTGGGAATTTTTGCACATCATTTTGACGGTGGCAACGCAGCTCGCGCGCTGCATCGCGCCATGTGCGCAACGATGAGAATTATTGAGTCTATTTGCGATAGACTTTGTATGGATCGACCAAGCGTTCGGCGTCGATGAATGACAATCGTGTGTCGCCATCTTCACCCTTGACGGCGCGATAGAAGCACGAACGGCGGCCGGTGTGGCAGGCCGCACCGATCTGCTCGACGCGAATCCATACAGCGTCCTGGTCACAATCCATACGCATCTCGGTCACGCGCTGGGTGTGGCCCGAGCTTTCGCCCTTGCGCCACAGCGCATTGCGCGAGCGGCTGAAATACCAGGCCTCGCCGGTCGCGATGGTCCTGCGCAGCGCTTCGTCGTTCATATGCGCGACCATCAGCACGTCGCCATTGGCGGCGTCGGTCGCGACGCAGGTCACGAGGCCTGACGCATCGAACTTGGGCTGGAATGCCAGCCCTTCCTCGCGGTCGTGATCATGTGCTGACACGGGATAAGCCTCGCAATGTTGTGCGAGGCTACCGGGTCGGTCCTCGCACCAGGGACAGGAAACGCTGCTGCTCCGCCGGATTGTCGCGGAACATGCCGGTGAAGCGGCTGGTGAAGGTCGACGCGCCATGTTTGGCGACCCCGCGTACCGACATGCAGGTATGCTCCGCCTCGATCAGGACGGCAACGCCGCGGGGCTTGAGGACCTCGTCGATCGCAGCCGCGATCTGGGCGGTGAGATGCTCCTGCGTCTGCAGCCGGCGGGCAAAGATGTCGGTGAGCCGGGCGAGCTTGGACAGGCCCACCACCCGCTCGACCGGCGTATAGGCAATATGTGCCTTGCCGTAGAATGGCATCATGTGGTGCTCGCACTGCGAGGTGAACTCGATGTCGCGGACCAGCACGAAATCGTCATAGCCGGCGGTCTCGCCAAAGGTGCGGTCGAGCACCTCGGCCGGGCACTGGTGATAGCCCTGGTAAAGCTCGTCAAAAGCCTCGACGACGCGGCGTGGGGTGTCGAGCAGCCCCTCGCGATCCGGATCCTCGCCGATATAGCTCAGCAGCGTCAGAACCGCCTGCTCGGCTTCAGCACGCGACGGGCGCGGCTGGTCGGCACGGACGGCGGCGGCAAGGAATTCGGACGGATCGAGCTCGGCCGGCCGGGTTTCGATCTTTTTGGGCTCGTTGCTCTTGGCAGGGCGGATCGATTTGATTGCAGCGTCCATTCGACGTCTCTCCGTTCGACCGGTCCCTTCTCGGACCGGGTGTGTCACCGGGCAGACGGCGCGGCCTGGTGCCGCCGGACGCCTGGAGTCCCTTCATCCTAACACCGGCAGCCTAGCATTGGCTTCTGAACTGGCCCGCGCCGATGGCATGGCCGGACTGTATTTCGGCCGATACGGTTCATATATAGGACCATAGAACCCAGCCGCCAAGGGTGCCTTACCCCTCTGCCCACGAGCTCTATTCGCATGCTGAATGACATCTACAACAAGCGGATCATCGAACTGGCCGGGAATATTCCGCGTCTCGGACGCCTTCCCGACCCCGATGCCAGCGCCACCGCGCATTCGAAACTCTGCGGCTCGACCGTGAAGGTCGACCTCAAGATGGACGGCCCCGTCGTCACCGACTTCGCCCATGACGTCAAAGCCTGCGCACTGGGGCAGGCCTCCTCCTCGATCATGGCAAGGCATGTCGTGGGCTCGACCGCCGATGAACTGCGCGAATTGCGCGAGACCGTGCGCAAGATGCTCAAGGAAAACGGCAAGCCCCCGGAAGACGGCAAATGGGCCGAGATCGCCCTGCTCGAGCCGGTGCGCGACTACAAGGCCCGCCACGCCTCCACCATGCTGACATTTGATGCCGTGGTTGATGCCATCGGTCAGATCGAGGCGAAGGCCAAGCAGCCGGCGTAGGCCCTAGCCGCGACTCGCGGTTTGAGACAGCTGGGCCTCATGGTTACAGCCGGGCCTCATGGTTCGAGACGGCGCTGGCGCGCCTCCTCACCATGAGGGTCTCAGGGCTGACTTGCGGCTAAAGCAGTGTCCCCGCGAACAACGTTATCTCCCCTCATCCTGAGAAGCGCGGAACGCGCGTCTCGAAGGATGAAGGCCCGCCTGTCCCCCTCCCGTCATTGCGAGCGAAGCGAAGCAATCCACGTCTCCACAAGTGGCCGTATGGATTGCTTCGCTTCGCTCGCAATGACAAGGAAAATGACCGACGTCACTTCACCGGCTGGGCCGGGGGCGGCGTGGCGGAGCCGCCGGTGGGAGCCAGGGCTTCCGCGGTCTTGGTTGATATCGACTTCGCGGGCTGCGCCGTCGTCTCGCCCTCAGCCGCGCTGGTGGCGAAACGGTCCTGGTTCGGCTTGGTTTTCGCATCCGCGACCGGCACGGTGGCCGCATTATCCTGCGGCGGCAGCACGTCGGCGACCTCTTCGGTGGTGACGAGATTGGTCAGCCGCAACTCGTCGCGCGACAGCTCGTGCAATTCTTCCCAGGGCGGAACGCTCAGCGCCAGCGACAACAGGTCGCCTGCGCCGCCCATGTCGAAAGTGTACTTCGCCAGCCGGCCGATATCGCGCTCCACGATCATCATGTCCTGCGCGGTGTAGTTCGCGGCACGCGCGTCATCGGCGCGGTCGCCCATCCAGATCTGATGAACGCGGACATGCGCGCTTTCGGGCACGTAACGGGCCGTACCTGATAACAGCAGGAACACGCACATCGACTCGCAATAGGCTTCCGGCCTGACGCCGGCGCGCTGGCCCTTTGAGGTCTGGTTGATGACCGTCGTGCCGACGGTGGTCAATGCGCCCAGGCCACGGAAGCGGCGGCCGAGCGTGATGGCGTCGTTGACCGAGCCGCCGCTGGAATCGAGCACGATGGTGGCGCCGCCGAGCTGGCGGCCGCGGGCGAACTCATCGAAGTCGCGCGGGCTGTCGGCGGTGATGATGCCGACGGCGGATACCCAACCCCTGCAGTTGGGCTCGCAAGCCACCCAACTGAATCGCATCGGCGTCTTGCGTTCTTCCAGACTGGCGCCAGCGCGGGCCGAATTGCCCAGCGTCGTGACCGAGCCAGGCAGTGTGATGCAAAAGGCGGCGGCGCCGAGAAGTGCCAGACCGCGAAGACGAAGCGACGTCACGAGCCTCAATTTGGTTCCTTCCCCCTGGCCCTATGGGTGAGCAGTGGCAGCGGCCCCATCGCAACGTGACCTGATGGTGTCATCGAAGCGTTATCAAAACGGTAACCGTACTGACCTGTCTCGTCCATAGGACCTTTGCTGCAGCGCCGCCCGTGCGGTGCAATAGTTGCGAACTGTGGCGTAAATATCTGCAAGAACTAAGTTCCTTGCTTGGGAACCCGCGCAAGACGACATAAGTTTGCGGTATGACGCCCATGGAACATCGAACATCACATCAATTTCGATGCACAGACTGTGCCAGCGCCGCCCAGCGGCTGCCGCGCAATCTCGGCCGCGCGCTGATCTGGATCTACCGGCATACGCTGTCGCCACTGGTTGGCTACAACTGTCGGCATCTGCCGACCTGCTCAGTCTATGGCGATGAGGCGATCGAGCGCTTCGGCTTGTGGGCAGGTGGTTGGATGACGCTGGCGCGCCTATTGCGCTGCCATCCCTTCGGCACATCGGGCATCGACAACGTGCCGGAGCGGGCGCCGCCCGGCGCGCGATGGTATCTGCCCTGGCGCTACGGCCGCTGGCGCGGCGTCAACTCGCCGTAGACCAGAGAGATCGCCCTCTCCGCCGGTGCTTTCAAGTTATGCATGCATCGCTGGCGTGCGGGAACTGTGGCGGCAGTGCGGCATTGACTTCTTGCGTCCGCAGGGAGGACACCAACAATGCGCTGGAAAATCAGCCGCCACGGTCATGACCCCCGCCAGATAGATTTACTGGCGATCATCGCACTACTCATTTTGATCGTTTCCGCTTACCTCTATTTCACCCACAAGCCGAACATGGCTAACAACAGCGCCTTCATCGTGCCGAGCCAGAGCGTGCACTGGTGATGCAATGCGACATGGGTGAATTAGAGCGGCTCACGCAGCCTCGAGCGCCTTGGCAGCTTCGCCTTCGTACACGGGTGTTGCTATTCCGGCCTGCCGGGCTTTGATCTGCAGGGCGAGGATGCGCGAGTAAAACCGCCCCATCCCAACTCCGGCACTGTGAAACCACAGTCCTTTCTGTCGCGTGGGCTTCCACATGTTTCGCAGCTCACCCTCCCAAGGGCTGGGATCGCGGCGGGTGCCTGAACCAAAGCCCCACAGCGGGCCGACCTTCCTTGCAGTCTCCGGCGTCAGGATGGATTCGAACGAGCTGCGCTCGTAGCCGGTTGCGTAGAAGATCATGTCCGCGGGAATTTCGCTCCCGTCGCTAAGAACAACGCTTTCTTGGCGAAGCGCCGCCATGCCAACGCCACTCCTCAGCTTTATGCTGCCGTTCGCGACCAGCTCTGACGCACCGACATCGATGTAGTAGCCACCGGGATCGCGCAGGACCTGCGGAAACACGCCGCTCTCGTCCTCACCGAAGCTCAATCGAAAGCCGACGCTCTCCAATCGCCGGTAGAACGCCGCGTCCTTCTCCCTTACGTGCTTCACCAGCTTCTGGTGCATGCCCACCAGGACGCGCAAGGGCGTCGCGGCGAACAACAGGTCCGCAAGGTCGATCGTTATGCCCTGCGCCTTCGGCTCACTGCCGTAGAGCCTGGCAAATCCTTCGAGCAACGTCTCCAGCCTCATCACGATGGTCGGACTGCGCTGAATCATCGTGACGTCGGCGCCATCAGCGAAAAGACCCGCAGCAATATCGTGCGCTGTGGTGCCTGATCCCACCACGACGCACCGGCAGTTCCTGTGATGAGGGTTGCTGCGATACGAGCTTGCATGTTGTTGCGGTCCCTTGAACCGCTCCCTTCCGGGCACCTCCGGGATCTTCGGAGTCCCGAATAATCCGGTGGCGAGCACAAGCTGCTCCGGGTTGAGCTCGATCGCGCTGTCGCGGCGTTTGACCCGTAGGCGCCATTTCCCGCGCGCATTATCGTAGTCGGCCCCTACGCACTCTGCCCCGGTCATCACGTGGACCTGCATCACCGACTGATAAGCATCCAGCCAATCGGCGAAGCGTTCCTTCGAAGGATGCAGCGGCCAGCCGTCGGGGTAGGAGAACCCCGGCATCTGATCAAAGTATGAAGGAGAGTGCAGCGACAACGAATCGTGGCGATTTCGCCAGGTATCGGACGGTCGCTCGCGGCGATCGATAATCAGCGTAGGTACGCCCAGCTTTCGGAGCTGCACGCCCAATCCAAGCCCGCAGTGCCCGGCTCCAACAATCACGCAGTACGGCTGCTTCGCCGAAGCGGCGGTATCGCCGAATCCGGTTTCCTGAAGCGCGTCTCGGCCATGGCTGACATGGTCGAAGCTCGGCGCTTCCTCGAAGCCTTTCAGCTCCGTCATCGACGTGAGCAAGGTCCAGACCTTGCCCTCTCTCATGCGAACGACTGCTTTGCAGCGAGCGACCGTCGTCTCGAACTCGACGATTGCTTCGACGATGCTATCTTCGACACGCACGGGTCTCGTTTGCCGCCACGCCGTCGGTGCCGTACGCGCGAGGCACGCATCCAACATCTGTCGGATTTCGTCATGACCTTCAGCGGTGCGCAGGTTCCAGGTGAACGCGAGCTGGTCGCGCCAGAATGCGTCCGGATGGAACAGAATCAGCAGCGCATCGATGTCCGCAGCCGCTGCAGCGGCGTTAAAGAGGCCCAGCCATTTGTTGAATCGTTCGTCGACGTCGGCAGCGATCATATCGATCCCTCGGAACTTGGGTGACAGATCACGAACCTGACGAGGCGCGGCTACAGATCGATTGCAGGACTCGCGGTGTGAGTTACGATCGCAATATTCACTGGATGTTGAAGCACGACTGGAGTCCGGAGCGTCAAAACGAAGGAGAACTCTAGCGCCCAAACCAGAAGAAACCGCCGGGCTGCGAACTGAAGAATGGCGCCGGCTGCCGGGGCGCCCTGGCACGCGGCGGCGCCGGTTTGGGGGCTGGCGCATCCTGAGCCACCGCATCGGCGGTGCCGAAGCCATCACCCGGCAATTGCACGGCAAGCAGCAGGTTGGTTTCGTGCGTGCGCCAGCGATAGCCGATGCCGAAATCGATCGGCTGCGCGCGGTGGAACAGCTCGGCGTAGGATTCCTGGTAGCGGCCCGGGAATTCGGCGATCGGGCCGGCATAGCGGCCGAACGGGAAGAAGCGCCAGCGGCTGTGGTTGAAGTACACGAGCGGAATCCCGGAATCGTCCTGGATGATGGTGGCACTGTTCTTGAGGATGAAATCGCGCACAACAGTGAAATTGCCGGCGTGCATGAGATAGGAGGCGCTCTTGATCAGGCTGTTGCCGGGCGCAAGCGTCTCGCAGAATTTCAAAAAGCCGCTCGCCTTGACGCCTGAATTGGAGAGATCGGTCGAGAAGTAATAGAGCGTGCGCTCAACGCCATCATTGCCGGCGAAGGTGATGCGCGCGCCGCGCACCGCGCCCTTCCCTGCCCCTTCCGTGCCAACGATGCCGTTCTCGTCGAGCACAACCGGCGCGACGCTCCGGATGGTCTTGCCCGAGCGCGCCAGGAACACATAGAGGATCGGCAAGGTGCCGCTGATCTCGCCCGCATGCAGGTCGACCTTCATCTTCTTGGTGATGAAGAAGGAGAAGCTCAGAACCGAAGATAGCGAGCGCTCGACACTGTAGAGCGCGGCACCGACGTCGCCACGCGACAGTCTTGTCAGGTCCGGCACCGAGCCGGTCGGCTCAAGCGCGCTGAGCACATAGGTCGTCGCGCCGGAATAGAAGGCGTCGGCGTAGATGAAGTCGGGCCCGGAGAACATGTAGAACATGGTCGGCCGCGGGGCGGCGAGATTGGTCTCCGCCCAGGCGCGGATCTTCGACAGCTGGCGCTGCTCGAGCTGCGCAAAGGCCTGGTCGAAGAATCGGGCATGCTGTTGCCAGGCAGGATCCCTGGTCAGCGGAACCAGCGGAGAGTCCGCTGACGGCATCATCCCGGCAAGGAAGCGCGCAGTATCGTCTGCGGTCGCCGTGTCGGCGGCACGCGCCGGCAGCGCCGCGAGCAGAATCGCGAAAGCGAGCGCGACAGCTTTCAATGGCAAGAACATCCTCATTTGCGACCCGATGCTCCGGCGGCAGCCGGGCGCGCCGCCCCTTTGCGGAAAACGGCGTAGATCAAAAGGCCGGAAAGCATGATCAAAGTGCCAAGCGCCGACTGCAGCGGACGGTCGGTCAACAGATAGTACATCATGAAACCGGTCACGAGCAGGAAAACCACAGGGGTGACCGGGTATCCCCAGGCGCGGTAAGGCCTCGGCAGGTCGGGGCGCGTGATGCGCAGCTTGATCACGCCTGCTACCGTGAAGAACGAGCAGAACAGCAGCGCGAACTGGATGAAGTCCAGCACCGCCTCGAAGCTGCGCGTGAACAGCATCAGCGTCGCCACCGCAAGCTGGAACAGAATCGCATAGGCCGGCGCCCCGCTGGCCGAGTGGCGGGCGAAGATCCGCAGCGCCGGGATGTCCTCGCCCATCGTCATCATCACGCGCGGACCGATCCACATCATCGCGCTGATCGAGGAGATCAGCCCGACACAGATCATCGCGCCGACAATGCGGCCGCCGAGCTCGCCGAAGATATAGCTGCCGGAAATGCGGGCGACGTCGATCTGGCCGGCAAGCTGGTCGATTGGCGCGGTGTGGAGGAACACCGCGTTCAGGGCGACATAGAGCACGAGCACGATCAACGTTCCCGAGAGCATCGCGCGCGGCAAGTTGCGCTCCGGCAGGTGCATCTCGCCGATGATGTAGGTCGCCGCGTTCCAGCCGGAGAACGAATACATTACGAACACCAGGCTGATCGCGAACGGTGCGCTGACGATATGGGAAAGATCGACTGAGGTCGGCGCGAACGAGATCGGCTGCGGCGTCGCGATCAAATATCCGGCGACGAGAAACCCGACGATCAGCACCACCTTCAGGATGGTCGCGACCAGCTGGAAGGTCGAGGAATGCTTGACGCCGGTGAGTTGGACGATCGACACCAGCCACACCACGCCGAGCGCCAGCGCGAGCGGCGGCGCGTCCGGCAAGACCGACTTGCCGTATTCGCCGAACGCCATGGCGGCGAGCGCGACCGGCGCAGCGAACCCCACGGTCGCCGACACCCAGCCGGCGACGAATCCGAACGCCGGATGATAGGCGCGACTCAGGAAATTGTACTCGCCGCTCGAGCGCGGAAACATCGCACCGAGTTCGCCGTAGGAAAATACGCCGCACAGCGCGACGATGCCACCGATGGTCCACAGCAGGAGGATCGAGAAGCCCGACGGGATGTCCTTGACCTGAAAGCCGAGGCTGGTGAAAACGCCGACGCCCACCATGTCGGCAACCACGATGGCCGTGGCCACGAGGACCGAAACGGTCGAACCGCTGCCGGGGAGCGAACCGGACCATGTCGCGCTGCCCGTGTGTGATGCCGCCATATCGGACCGTACCTTGAGCGCTACGCGCTTCGACGATTCTCATCGTGCAGGCGGAAAACGGCCAATTCAAGCAACGTTAACAAGCACCTAACTCCGGCCAAGATTTGGGTATCATAATACCCAATTGTTGCCTTCAAAGGGCCGACCTTTGTGTAAACACGAGAGACGACCCACAATCGCGACACGATTGGATGGTCTTCTTGCACCTTCCGGATGGGGAATTTTCCGGAAGTTTAACGTCACCTAAACACCGGTGCGCTCAGATTCGGCGTTTGCCGGGAGTTCGGGGTAGCGGGTGGATGATCGGGGCAGCGAACCCAACATTCCAGAAGTGTGATCGCGCGAACCGGCCAATGTCCCCGGCCGCGCGGTCGCGCTGGCCGAGGTCTCCGTGGCGCTGGGTCGCGACCGCCTCGCTGCTTCTACCGCTCGCGACCGTGCTGGCTCAATGCGGCAGAGCGCCCAGCGCCTCGGCGCTCGCGGCGAACACACACGCGGTTGCGAGCGATACGTTTGTGGATCGCTTCCCGGCACCATCGTTCAAGGAACGCTTCCCGACCGAGCAGGAAAGGCTCGTGCAGCGCCAGGCCACCGCGTCGGCGTCGGCCTCCGAGCCGCAGCCGCAGCGTCCCGCGCCGGTCCGGACGGCTTCGCTGACACCCACGCTCAATCTGCCGAAGCCGAGCGAGCGCGAAGAGCTGACCACGCTGGTCAGCATGAAATCCTCCGCCTTCCCTTATTTCGGCAACAACCCGCGCTCGGATGCGCCGTTCCTGAATGTCACGGACGGCAGCCGCAAGGGCCATCGCAGCTATTCGGGCCGCGTCTATTGGCAGGACGAGACCTACAATGACAGCCGCGTCCTGATGCACGTGCCCGAGAATTTCGACGTCAGTAAGCCGGGCGTGATCGTGGTGTTCTTCCACGGCAATGGCGCAACCCTCGAGCGCGACGTGCGCGACCGCCAATTGGTGCCGCAGCAGATCTCGGACTCCGGCGTCAACGCGGTGCTGCTGGCGCCGCAGATGGCGGTCGATGCCGCCGATTCCAGCGCCGGAAAATTCTGGCAGCCCGGCGGCTTCAAACGTTTCCTCGACGAATCCACCTCCCACCTCGCCCGCCTCTATGGCGATCCCAAATCGGCGGCTGCCTTCGCCAACATGCCGGTCGTGATCGTCGGCTATAGCGGCGGCTTCCTGCCGACCGCCTGGAGCCTCGAGGTCGGCGGCGCCACCAGCCGCGTGCGCGGCGTGGTGCTGCTGGATGCGGTCTATGGCGAACTCGACAAGTTCGCCTCCTGGATCGAGAACAACCGCAGCGGTTTCTTCGTGAGTTCGTATACCCGCTACACCAAGCGGCATGATCAGGAACTGATGACGATGCTTAGGAACAAGGGGATCCGCGTCCGCGAGAGCATGGACGGGCCGTTGCAGCCCGGCAGCGTCGCGTTCGTCCAGACCCCCGACGGCGTCACCCATCGCGATTACGTCACGCTGGCCTGGACGCAGCACCCGGTGAAAGAAGTGCTGGTGAAGATGGCGGGAGGCGCATCGCTTGCGTGGATCGCAAGCGCTCCGGCATCGGCGAGTCGCTAGAGCGTGATGACTTTTCTTCGAATCGTCATCCCGCTCTAGCTCTTTAGTTTGAGCATGATCTTTTTCGGAAAACCGGTCTCCACTTTTCCGGATCATGCTCAAGTTCATCACTCCGCCGCCGCGTGGCGCGGCTTGGTCAGCAAGATGGTCAGAAGTGCCAGCGCGACGAAAGCCGCGGACACATAGCCTGCGCCGTGCAGCCAGCCATTTGCGAACAGCGCGCCGCCGATCGCGGAGCCGATCGCCTGCCCGATATAGAGCACGGAGGTGTTGAGCGAGACCGAGGCCGATGCAAGCGCCGGCGCCGCTGCAACCAGCCGCACCTGCTGCATCGAATTGGTGGAGGCAAAGCCAAGCCCCCAGATCGCGACCGAGGCGGCCATCAACGCATAGATGCCCGCGCTCAGCGCCCACCCGGCAACGCCGGTCAGCATCAGCGAGGTGAACAGCACCGATGTCCGATACGGCCCCCAGGAATCGACGATGCGGGTTGCGATCATGACGCCGATGAAGCCGCAGACGCCGTAAAGGCCGAAGACGAGCCCGATGGCGTCGGGGCCGGCCCCAGTCAATCTTGCAAGCAGCGGCCCCATGAAGGTGAAGATGACGAACTGGCCTGACATGTGCAGCGTTGTGATCGCCAGGAGCACGAGCACCATCCGGTTGCGGCCGAGCTCGATCCAGGTCTTCAGATCGACGGGCGCGCCGAGCAATCCGTGCGGCAATCGCCACAACAGCAGCGCGCAGCTGACGCAGCCGACCAGCGCGATGCCGCCATAAGCGACGCGAAAGCCGTAATGGCTTGCGATGAAGTTGATCAGGGGTAGCCCGACAGCAGCCGCGAGCGACCAGCCGAGGAAAATATAGGCGATGGTCGAGCCGCGCCGCTCGACCGGTACGATCAGCGCCCCGGTGCCGGCCGCTTGCGGCGTGTAGAGCGCGCCGATCGCCAGCATGATGAGGCGAATGACCAGAAGGCTCGCGTAGTCAGGCGCCAGGGCGGAGGCAAGATTGGTGACCGTGAGCACCGCGAGCGTGACGCCGAGCAAAGTGCGGCGATCGATGCGGCTGGTCAGCCATGCCGTCAGCGGCGAGCCGATGCACAACACCATCGCACCGAAGGTGATCAAGAGCCCCGCGGCGTGGATCGAGATATCAAGTGCACCGGACAGTTCCGGAAGCATCCCCGCCGGCGCCAGCACGGAGCAGCCGGTGACGATATTTCCCAGCATCAGGGAGGTGGGCGCAAAACGGCGCGTGGCGGGCATCCTTTTCATGCAAATGCATGTAAACCAGGCGGGCGAAGAAGAAAAGGCCAGATGTCAGCGCTGGCCATGAAGTTCGTCGATCGGTCACATTCGCGAACGAACTCGCGGCGCGGTTGCCGGAGCGCCATCGATACCAGCGATTGAAGCGCTCGCGAGCGTGACAATCCGGCCGATTGCCCGCCGATTTCTTGATATTGCCGGATTGCGTCGGCCCAATCGCCTGCTATATCGCTGCTTCAGCTTACCTGCGCTCGTTCGCAGGAGTGAGCCACAGGAGAATGTCATGCCCGACGAGCACAAGTCCGAGTCCGGATTCCAGTACAGCCTCAGCAACCTGAAGCCCGCCCAGCCCGTGGAAAAAGTCACCCTCACCTTCCCTGACGGGGCGAAACGCGAATTCCCCAGGAACACCACCGGGCTCGATATCGCCCAGGGCATCTCGCCCTCGCTGGCCAAACGCACGGTGGCGATGGCGCTGGATGGCGTTCTGTATGACCTCAAGGATCCCATCACCGAGGATGCCAAGATCGAGCTGATCTCGCGTGACGACGCGCGCGCGCTGGAACTGATCCGGCATGATTGCGCCCATGTGCTGGCGGAAGCCGTGCAGTCGCTGTGGCCGGGCACGCAGGTCACGATCGGCCCCGTGATCGAGAACGGCTTCTATTACGACTTCTTCCGCAACGAGCCGTTCACCCCGGAAGATTTTGCCGCCATCGAAAAGAAGATGCGCGAGATCATCGCGCGCGACAAACCCTTCACCAAGGAAGTGTGGTCGCGCGAGAAGACCAAGGAGGTGTTCCGCGACAAGGGCGAGGCGTTCAAGGTCGAGCTGGTCGACGCCATTCCCGGCGACGAGCCGATCAAGATCTATTTCCAGGGAGACTGGTTCGATCTCTGCCGCGGTCCGCACATGACCTCCACGGGGAAGATCGGCAACGCCTTCAAATTGGTGAAGGTCGCGGGCGCCTATTGGCGCGGCGATTCCAACAATCCGATGCTGACCCGCATCTACGGCACGGCCTTCGCGAAACAGGACGATCTCGACGCCTACCTCAAGCAGATCCAGGAAGCCGAGAAGCGCGACCATCGCAAGCTCGGCCGCGAGCTCGACCTGTTCCACTTCCAGGAGGAAGGCCCGGGCGTGGTGTTCTGGCACCCCAAGGGCTGGACCATCTTCCAGCAGTTGATCGCCTATATGCGCCGCCGCCTCGCCGGCGACTACCAGGAGGTCAACGCGCCGCAGATCCTCGACAAGGTGCTGTGGGAGACCTCGGGCCATTGGGACTGGTACCGCGAGAACATGTTCGCGGCGCAGTCCGCCGGCGACGAGGCCGAGGACAAGCGCTGGTTCGCGCTGAAGCCGATGAACTGTCCGGGGCATGTGCAGATCTTCAAGCATGGTCTGAAGAGCTATCGCGACCTCCCCTTGCGGCTTGCCGAATTCGGCGTGGTGCATCGCTACGAACCGTCAGGCGCGATGCACGGGTTGATGCGCGTGCGCGGCTTCACGCAGGATGATGCGCATGTGTTCTGCACCGAGGAGCAGCTCGCCGACGAGTGCCTGAAGATCAACGACCTGATCCTCTCGACCTATGGCGATTTCGGCTTCGAGGGCGAACTCACCGTCAAGCTCTCGACGAGGCCGGAAAAGCGCGTCGGCACCGACGCGATGTGGGACCATGCCGAACGCGTGATGGCGACCGTGCTGTCGGAGATCAAGGCCAAGGGCAGCAACCGCATCAAGACCGAGATCAATCCGGGCGAAGGCGCGTTCTACGGGCCGAAGTTCGAATATGTGCTGCGCGACGCCATCGGCCGCGACTGGCAGTGCGGCACGACCCAGGTCGACTTCAACCTGCCGGAGCGGTTCGGCGCGTTCTATATCGACCATGACGGCTCGAAGAAGGCGCCGGTGATGGTGCACCGCGCGATCTGCGGCTCGATGGAGCGCTTCATCGGCATCCTGATCGAGCACTATGCGGGCAATTTCCCGCTCTGGCTGGCGCCGGTGCAGGTGGTCGTCACCACCATCACCTCCGAGGCCGACGAATATGCCAAGCAGGTGGTGGCCGCGGCGCGCCGCGCTGGCCTGCGGGTGGAGATCGACCTGCGCAACGAGAAGATCAACTACAAGGTCCGCGAGCATTCGCTGGCGAAGATCCCGGCGCTGCTCGTGGTCGGCAAGAAGGAAGCCGAGACCCATTCGGTCTCGGTGCGACGGTTCGGCAGCGAAGGCCAGACGGTGATGCCGACTGCGGACGCCCTCGCCGCACTGGTCGACGAGGCGACGGCGCCCGACATCAAGCGGGCGAAATCGCTGTCCTGATGCTTTAATCCGTCTAAACTCGCTTCCGGTCGCGGGCGTTCGCCCCTATCTCGTGGCAAGAATGTCCGCGACCCGCCAGTTTAAGGAAAGCAGCAGTGCCCGACGCCATTGAATTGTTGAAGACCCGCCGCTCGGTGAAGCCGCGCGAAATGACAGGCCCCGGCCCCTCGCCGACCGAGCTCGAGACCATCTTGACGATCGGCGCGCGGGTGCCGGACCACGGTAAGCTCGCGCCCTGGCGCTTCATCGTGTTCGAAGGCGAGGCGCGCAACCGCGCCGGCGATGTCATCGCGAGCGTGTTCGCCAAGAAGAACCCGGGCGCGCCGACGGCCGATATCGAGGTTGAGAAGCGGCGGCTCACCGATGCGCCGCTGGTGATCGGCATCGTCAGCTTCACCAAGCCGCATCCGAAGGTGCCGCCGTGGGAGCAGGAACTCTCCGCCGGCGCCAGCGCGATGAACATCCTCACCGCGGCGACCGCGCTCGGCTACGGCGCCTGCTGGCTCACCGGCTGGTTCGTCTTCGACCGCGACGTGCTCGATGGTTTCGGTTTGAAGCCCGACGAGAAGCTCGCAGGGCTGATCCATATCGGCAAGCCGACCAAGCCGAACGAAGACCGCCCGCGTCCTGCGCTGTCGGATATCGTGACGCGGTTTTAGCGCTTGAAGTCGAATTGTATCCGCCATGGGCGCTGCCGCTCTTCACCTCTCCCGTGGGGAGAGGTCGGCGCGTAGCGCCGGGTGAGGGATTTGCTCTATCGAGGGACCGTAACCCCTCACCCGCGCCTTCGGCGCGACCTCTCCCTACGGGAGAGGTGAACCTGGGCCGATTCAACCAAGTACCATCACGCTCCAGCGCTGCGCGCAGCGCGTCAGAACGAGTTGCGGGTGCAGCCCTTTGGCGGCGGCTCGCCTCCGAAACGCGCCGCGGTCCATGCCATGAGTGGCTCCTCGAGTTTTGAGCCCGGCTGCACCATGCCGTGGTCGAGCCCCACGAAGGTCCAATATTCGAGCCGTTGGCCGGCCGCGCAGCGCTCCTCGACATAGCCTGCGGTCGCCGCCGGCGGCACGACGTCATCCTCCGCTCCTTGCGCGATCACCACAGGCGCCGCGATCGGATGGTCGGCGCCATTCTGCGCAAGCCTTGCGGCAAGCGCCGGGTTGCTGCGTGTCGCCAACGCAGGCCCCTCGAACGTTGCGGTGAGCGCCGCCGCCCGCACCGGCTCCTCCTCCGGCAGGAACCCGCACAGGCCCGCAATCTCGCGCGCGGCCGCAAGCGCCTCCGGCCGAACCGCCTGCTCGAAGCTAATGTCTGGATAGAAGCGGCTATAGGACAGCGCGACATACGGCCCGAGCCGCTTGTCGACCCCCTGGTTCATCGCAAAAATGTCCAGCAGATTGGTGCCCGGCGCGATCGCGGCAACGCCCGCGATCTCGATCTCCGGCGCGTAGCGCGGACCGATAATGCCGGTCCACAACGCGGCGTGTCCGCCCTGCGAATACCCCCACACCACAGTGCGCGGATCGAGCGTGAGTTCGGGCATCTGCCGTGCGGCGCGCACCGAGTCAAGCGCGGCCCGCGCCTCGCCCTCGCCGATGAGATAGGGATGCGGGCCGCCCTTCTCGGCAAATGAGTAGTCGGTGGCGACGATCACCCAGCCTGCTCGCACGATCCGATTGAGCGCCGGAATCCCCACGGCCGGGGCCGATAGCAGCGACGGCATGCATTTCTGCTGCATTCCGATCGTGCCGTGCTCCCAGGTGATCACGGGGCGCGGGCCCGCGGGCGGATCGATCGGCGCAAACACGGTCGCGACGGCGGTTGCACGCGTGGTGTCGTTTACCGTCGTCGTGTAGAGGATGCGCCAGCCCCGCATGCCGGCCGGCAGCCTGACGTCCCGGAGCGGCTCGCTGCGCAGCAGCGCGCCCGGCGCGTCAGGCACTTGCGCCGGCGGATCATAGAACGCATCGGGCCCCCGCACCGTGACGCCGGCAAACATCTCTTGAGCGGAGGCCTCGAGCGGCGTGCCGACAGCGCGCGCAAGCAGAAGCGGCAGCACGGCGAGCTGGATTACGCGAGCGATGGTCATGGCCCGCGCCCAATATCGCCGCGAGCCGACAAATTTGCGGCGGAGACCGCCGCGCGACAAACGGCGTCAGGCCGCCTTCGATGCGCGCCCGGCAAAGCCTGCGAGCAGCGTTGCGATCTCGTCCGCCGGCCGCGCCGCGCTGAACAGGAAGCCCTGCACCTCGTTGCAGCCCTCGGCGCGCAGCCAGTCGAGCTGATCAACCGTCTCGACGCCCTCCGCGGTGGTGGTGATGTTCAGGCTGCGCCCGAGGCCGGAGATCGCGCGCACGATCGCCACGCAATCGGTACGGCGCGCCAGATCCTTGACGAAGGAGCGGTCGATCTTGATCTTGTCGAACGGAAAACTGCGCAGATAGCTCAGGCTGGAATAGCCGGTACCGAAATCGTCCATGGAGATGCTGACGCCGAGCTCGCGGAGCTGATGCAGGATCGCGAGGTTGGCTTCGGTCTCGGCCAGGAACACGGATTCTGTGATCTCGAGCTCGAGCCGCCGCGGCGACAGGCCGGAATGCGCCAGTGCCGAGATCACCGCCTGCACCAGATTGCGGCTGCGGAACTGCACCGGCGACAGGTTGACCGCGACCTTGATCTCCTCGGGCCATTTCATCGCTTCCGAACAGGCTTCGCGCAGCACCCATTCGCCAAGCTGGACAATCAGGCCGATGTCTTCGGCGACCGGCACGAACTCAGCCGGCGAGATCATGCCCTTTTCCGGATGGCGCCAGCGCAACAGCGATTCGAACCCGCTGATCTTGTCGGCGGCGATGTCGACCAGCGGCTGGTAATGCAGCTCGAATTCACCGTTGGCGAAGGCGTGGCGCAGGTCGCGCTCGAGATCACGGCGCTTCTGCGCCTGGCGGTCCATCTCGTGCTCGAAGAAGCGATGCACGCCGCCGCCGTCCGACTTGGCGCGATAGAGCGCCATGTCCGCATTGCGCATCAATTCCTCCGAGCTGGTGCCGTCGCCCGGCGACAGCGCGATGCCGACGCTCGCGCCGACCACCACTTCGATGCCGTCGATGTCGTAGCACACGCTCAGCGTCCCGATCAGGCGTTCGGCAAAATCGCTCGCCTCGTTTGGCGTGACATCGGAGAGCACGATCGCGAATTCATCGCCGCCGAGCCGCGCGGCCAGATTGTCGCCGGCGATATCGGCCGTGAGCCGCTGGGCAACCTGCTTCAGGAGCCGATCGCCCATCGCGTGGCCGAAGGAATCGTTGACGTTCTTGAACAGGTCGAGGTCGACGCACAGCACCGCGACACGCTTGCTCCCCGACTTGCTCCGCTGCAGCGCCTCGCGCAGGCGATCCTGGAAGAAATCGCGGTTCGCCAGATTGGTCAGGCCGTCATGATGGGCCATGTAGGCAATGCGGGCCTCGGCCTTGCGCCGCTCGGTGATATCGACCAGGGCCACGAGGTAGCCGTCGCGGCCGTCGAACGAAACGCGGCGACCGAAGGTCAGCACATGGATCTCGCTGCCATCCGCCTTGATGTGCCGCCAGTCGCGGCTGGAATGGTAGACGTCGCCGATCTCCTGCAGCGCCTTGCTGTGGGGGGCCCATTCGTCCTCCGGCCAGATCTCGCGCAACTTCATGCTCAGGAATTTCTCGCGCGGATAGCCATAATGCTGGACCGCGGCGTCATTCACCCCAAGGAATTCCATGGTGGTGGCGTCGAACACCCACATCGGCATCGGGTTGTTCTCGAACAGCAGGCGGAACGAGACCTCGCGCCGCTTCAGCGCCGTGACATCGGACAAGGTCAGCGACAGCATGTCGCCGAACGCCGTGACGGCGAGCCGCAGGCAGCGGTCCTCGCTCTCGATCTCGAACTGGGTGCCGCTGGTCCTGCGGACGGTCTCGCGCAGCCGCTCGGTCACATCGGCCGCGCCGAGCAGGTTTCCGCCCGCGCTGAGCCTCTGCCACAACAGCTCGTGCTCGGGCCGCTTCAAGAGCTTCGCCGCGCCCTGATTGAGATGGATGATCTGGAAATCGAACGGTTCGCCACGCCGATCGCGAATGGCGGCCAGCGACAGCACGCCTTCATCGGTCGCCGCGAAAATCGTATCGAGCAGATTGTACTGGGCGCCGCGCTCGTTGACGTAGGCCCCGATCAGCGTGCCGCCCCAGCGCGAGCAGGTCGGCAGCGCCAGCACGTCATAGGTGCGGACCAGGCCGTCGCGCACGCAATGCGCCGTGGCAAGATAGGGCCGGTCATTGAGGGCAGCGTTGGCGGCGGCTTCGCCGAGCGCGGTCGCGCAATCCGGCGGCAGCTCGTTCAGCGTCATGTCCCAGCGGTCGTCATTCAGCCATTGCTGGATGTAGCGGCCGGGCTGCGAAACGGCGAGCGCGCCGCCCCTTTCCTTGAGCAGGACGATGTGGTCGGCGAGCCGGCCGAGGCTGCCGAGCATCACGTCCTCATAGCGGGGCAACCTGTCGCCCGGACGCAATGCGGCTTGCCACTTGCGCTTGAGCACCGGGACGTCGCCGAACATTTCTGTGTTGAATTTTCCCGACGACTTCTTCGCCGCACTCATGACGCGCCCCGAACCACCAGATCATGGTCCGACGAAGATCGGATCACGACCTCACTTCACATTCGAGCATGATCACGGCGCAAACGCTCCGCGTTTGTCGCGAGGGAAAACCGGCTTCCCCTGTCCGATTTCATGCTCCAGTCCCCGCCCGCATCCAAATCAGGCTCGCTTAAAGCAATGTAAAGATTGCGCGGGCGACGGGGCGTCGGCGCTATTATGACAGTTCTAAGTCAGATCGTGGTTAGTGCGCGTTAGCGACTGTGACAGTCGCTGAAAATTTTATTCGTATCTAGCGCGCGATGACTTCGACCTCGCCGTCAACGCCGTTGACGACGTTGAAGGGCCGTTCGAACACCTTGCCCTCGTTCTTGGCGATGGCGCGGTACTCGCCTTCGGAGAGCACGACGCGGGGGAATGCACCGATCGATTCCTTGATGACGTCGCCGCCCGGCGTGATCACCGACCATGCGGTATTCGCCAGCGCCTCGCCGCCTTTTTCGCCGACGAGCTTCAGCGTGATGACGGCCGCGCGATGCATGACGGTCGCGTCGGTGAGCTTGCCGGCCTGGACGCGGATGTCGGAACGCACCACCGAATTGGCGTCGCCATAGTTGGAGACGATGTGATAGGTCCCCTCCGGCAACAGCGCGACGTCGCCGGCGGCGACGTTGGGGATCAGGGCATTGCGGTCCGCTCCGTCGAACTGGCTGCCCTTGTAGATCGCAAACGAAATCTGGTTCGGCGGAATCTTGCTGGAGCCGACCCGGCCTTCGATCCGCAGGCCGCCGGCCGGCAGGATGAAGGACTCGCGATCGGTCTCCGACTTCAGGCTCACGGCACGCACGGCGCTGACCAGGCCGAGCGCCACATGGACCACGTAATTCCCCGGTGGCAACACGATGTTGGGGGTGGCGGCGCGGTCCTCACGGATCAGCTTGAAGGTGCCGTTGTCATCAGGCTTGTCGGCAAAGACCCGCCATACCAGGCCATTGTTGATGACCGGCAGATCCTTGCCGTAGCGGGCGGTCAGCGACAGCACTGCCTGGTTCGCAGTCTGCGCCCCCGGCTGCGGCCCGGCCGGCGGGACCGTGGCGGTCGAGGGCTGCATGATCGTCGGCTGGGTCAATGGCGCCGGCAGGTTCGGCGCCGACCCCGAGCCGGATGGCGGCGCGAGGTTAATCGCGGGCCCGGCATCGGGAACCGCGGCCGGCGGTACCGGGGGCGGCCGCTCACCAAACCATTGCGCCGAAACGGCTGATGGAACCGCAAAAATCACGATTACGGCAACCCAAATCACCGAGCGAAGCAGCACGCCCCGCCCGCATCGTCCGATGCGATCGCCCCAAACAGTCATGGAATGATGCTTTTCAACGAAAACGCGGCAAATTCAAGCCTCCGCAGTCCTGCAGGGTTGCTGTTGTGGAACCCACGCTTCCGCCCTGGCCTGGCGGTCGCGCTCAAGTCACAATCCCTCCCTACGCGCTATGCTCCTAGGGCATAAACCATGCATGCGAACGATTCTGGCGGCGCCTCGTCGCGGAGCCTAACCTCGCGCCGGCAGGAGAAGTCAGAGTGTTGGATAGCTGGATGGGCCGGAGCCACAAGAGCGCCGATGGCTCCGAGAAGCTAGGCCTTGGCGCCCAGCGGCGGCCCGTGATCGGGCTGGCACTGGGCGGCGGCGCCGCACGCGGTTTTGCCCATATCGGCATCGTCAAGACGCTGATCGCCCACGGCATCATTCCGAATGTCGTGGTCGGCACGTCGATCGGTGCCGTGGTCGGTGGCGCCTACGCGGCCGGCCATCTCGATACGCTGGAGGCCTGGGCGCGCAGCCTGCAGCCGCGCAACATCTTCGGCTATCTCGATATCCGCCTGAACGGCTCAGGCCTGATCGGCGGCACCAAGCTTGCCGCCGAGCTCGAAGCCTCGATCGGCCAGACCCAGATCGAGGATCTGCTGGTGAAGTTTGCGAGCGTCGCGACCGAGGTGCGGACCGGCCATGAGATCTGGCTGACCCACGGCCGCGTCGTCGATGCGATGCGCGCCTCCTACGCGCTGCCCGGCATCTTCGCTCCGGTCCTGGTCGGCGACCGCTGGCTGGTCGACGGTGCGCTGGTCAATCCGGTGCCGGTCTCGGCGGCGCGGGCCTTTGGCGCGGAGATCGTGATCGCCGCCAATCTTTCCAGCGACGTCTTCAACCATTCCACGACGATCTATTCGCACGGCCAGCCGACCGAGGTCACCGTCGTGCCCGAAGTCGTTCCGGACCCGGTCCCGCCGAAGCGACGCTTTGGCAAGTTCTTCTCGGCCGAGCGCACCATGAAGCGCGAATTCTTCGGCAGCGGCACGCGGCCCGGCATCTCAACCGTGATGGTGGACGCCTTCAACATCATGCAGGACCGCATCACCCGCGCGCGGCTCGCCGGCGATCCGCCGGACCTCTTGATCTCGCCGCGGGTCGGCAAGATCGGCTGGTTCGATTTCCATCGCGCGGATGAGCTGATCGCGCATGGCGTTCGCGCCGCCGAGCGTGCGATCGAGTCGATCCAGGAAGCAATCGACATCCTGGCGCCGCCGGCAGCGACTACGGCTACCGGCGCAGTCCCCGACGAGACCAAGGAATAGATTTCAGGCCGTCTTGATGTAGTCGCGCAGCGCTTCCTGCTCGGCTTCGTATTCCTGGACCCGGCGCTTGACGATGTCGCCGATCGAGATCAAGCCGACCACGCGGCCGTCCTCGAGCACGGGCAGATGGCGGAATTTTCCGAGCGTCATCATTTCCATGATGCCGGCAACGGTGTCGGACGGACGGCAACTGACGACCTTCTGCGTCATCACCGCGCTGACGGGCTCCTCGAGCACGCCGGCGCCGCGCTCGCCGAGCACGCGCACAATGTCGCGCTCCGACAAGATGCCTTCGATGCCGCCTTCCTTCATGACCAGCACGGCGCCGATCTTGCGCTCGCCGAGTGTCTTGATCGCATCGGTCAAGGTCACGTCCGGCGGGACGCTCGTGATCTGATGACCCTTGGAATCGAGAATGGAACGTACCGTCATTGCCGCCTCCTGAATCCCTGCCGCGCCTCGACCAGGAGGCGCGACATCGTTCGCGAGTCTTCAATCAACAGTTCCGCGCAGTTTTCGTTTCCGGCGCGGTGGGCAACAAGCGCGGCCATCATGCAGCGCAAGAGGCGGCAGCTTGCGTCACAACTTTCAATCAATGATGGATGAAATCGCCCTCAGCCGCAAGCGGCTATCAGACGCGGTCCGGTCCGTCAGGCGACAACGCATCTGCAGCATGACGGCGTTCCCGCGGCACCGGATCGAACAACGAGAACAGCACGAGCCCGGCCAGAAACCCGCCGATATGCGCCTGCCAGGCGACGCTGGCGCCGTCGGCTCCGATCGCGATCGAGCCGATCCCGAAGATGAGATTGACGCCGAACCAGACCGCGAGAAAGGCGAGCACGCGACCATCGCGCAGCGCGCGCGACAGCGACAGCGCCGGCACCTTTGCCGCCGCCTCCGCGTCGCCGCGGCTGAAGGAGAGGAAGCTGCCCTTCACGAAGGCAAAGCGGATCGCGGCCGCCATGGTGCCGGAGACGGACGCGGATGCGCCGATCATCGGCGCGATCGCATGCTCATGCGTCAGGAGATGCGCGAGCGCACCGGCAGCCGCCGTGACCGCCATGAACAGATAGAAGCGCAGCGCGCCGAACCGCCGCGCCAGCGCGCTGCCGAACGGCAACAGCCAAAGCACGTTGAAAATGATATGGGTGAGGTTGGCGTGCAGCAGCGAGTAGGTAACGAAGGTCCAGACCTTGGCGCCCTCGCCGCCGGGGAAGGTGATGTTGAGCAGCGTGGAATCGTACCGCTTCGGAATGAAGCCGAAGACGTCGATGGTCCAGTTTTCCCACTCCGGCGGCAGCAGCACGCGCAAGTGGATGACCGCGATCAGCGCGATGTAGGCGGTCAGCGCCGGAGGCAAGGTGAGGATCGGCTCGTGCGGACGATCCGGCGGCGCATCTTGCGGAGGTTCAAACTGCGATTCCAAGGGACTGATGACCTTAGCGCGGCGCGGATGGGCGATCATCCCAGATAGGCGGCTTTGGCCGCATTGTGCAAGTGCACAGGTAAGAAAGAATAAGAGCGGGCCCTGAGAATGCTAGCCTACCCCTGAAATCATTCCACGATTCTAGAAAAACCGGCGGCCTTGGCCCCGACCAGCGCTCATCCCGCACGTGATCGTCAAGGGTTGCGGTGGGGTATGAGCCGATCATAGTTTGGGGTACTCTCTCGAATACCTTGATTTCCTGGAGCTGTGATGGCCAGCACTCGCCTAACCGACACCATTCTCGAAACCCCCGCGGCGGTAATCCCCAATCTGGGCGCGTCGAAAGCCGAGATTCAGGCCCACTACGACCGCGAGCCGCGACTTTACGAGCGGTTTCTCGGGCCCAATCTTGCGTATTCGGCTGGCGTTTGGAACGAGCCCGGAAATCGCGACACGCTTGAGGCGGCGCAACTGCGCAAGCTCGATTGGCACATCGATATGTCTGGAGCGGACAGCGCGCAGCGTGTGCTTGACGTCGGGTTCGGTTGGGGCAGCCTCATCAAGCGGCTGATGGTGCGCAGGCCGGACATCGACTATGTCGGCCTGACGCTTGCCGACAACCAGGCCGAGTACGTGCGAAGCTACGCCCCGCGGAACTTCGTGACCGAGATTTCGGCCTGGCAGGACTATCAGTCGAATCGCCCGTTTGACGCGATCGTGAGCCTCGAGGCGATGGAGCACTTCGCCGGCAAGGCGGCGGATCGTCAGCAGCGTATCGAGGCCTACAGTCTGTTCTTCGAGTTCTGCGCTCGCACGCTCAGGGTCGGTGGCCGGGCTTCGATCCAGGTCAACGGTTGGGGTAACATCGAGCTCGGCAGCGAGGCCCGCCACATCAGCCAAAGCGGAATCGACGGTTTCTGGCTCGAGGGCAACTTGCCTCACGCCAGTGAGATGCTGCTCGCCAGCGAACGCTGGTTTGACCTCGTGCATCTCGAAGGAAAGCCGCGCGATTACATCTACACGCTGCGAGCCTGGTTAAGGAATCTGCGGAGCCAGGAGGCCGATCTGATTGCGCTCGTGGGGCGCGAGATGGTGAGCGATTACATGCATAATCTCAAGACGTGCCTGGACGCCTATCTCGCCGGCGCCGTGACGCTCTATCGCTTGGTGCTCGAGCGCAAGGGATCGGTCGTCGGCTGAGCGGCCCGCGCTGCAACGAGGTGCTGGGCAGGCACACGTACCTTTGTCGCCCAGCCCATGGCCTCGAAACCGCGCAGCGCCCAATAGCCGGGGTCGATCTCGCCCGGGAAGAGCGCGAAGCTTGCCGACCAGGGGAAGGCGTGATGGTTGTTATGCAGCCCCTCGCCGTTCATGGTGAGAGTGTTGACCAGCGCGCTGTTGCGGCTGTCCTCGCGTGTCTCAAAGCGCCGTCGGCCGAAACGATGCGCGATCGAGTTCACCGCCCAGGTGCAATTGAGCTGCCAGAGTGTGCGCAGCGGACCGCCTGCGAAGAAGCCGGCCCAGAATCCATCCATCGTCCCGTACCAGGCGAGACCGATGAAGCCGGGTATGATCCAACTGGCGCCGACCCACAGCCAATACCAACGATCAACCCAGCGAACGACCGGATCGCGGCGTAGATCGCGCACGTAGTCGACGTACACGCAGTAGGCGTCGGACATCACCCATCCAACATGGCCTTGGAAGAAGCCTCGGATGGCGCCGACAATCCCGGCTCCGCGCGGGCGCGGTGAATGCGGGTCGCCGGGCCGGTCGCTGTATCGATGATGCTTGCGATGGATCGAGACCCATCCCAGGATCTGGCCCTGCATGGTCATCGCACCAAGAATTCCAAGCGCCGCCGCGAGCGGCGCACGGGCGACAAAGGCGCGATGGCAGAACAAGCGATGGTAGCCGAGCGTAATGCCGAGGCCGGTGACGAAGGTCACGGACAGCAACAGCAAAGGCTCAAACCAGGTGATGCCGTGGACCGAGAACCACCATACGCCTGCGATGCTGCCCGTCGCCACCAGGACAAGACTGAGGATCGACAGGACCTGCAGCAGCTCGATGCGCAGAACGGGCCCCCTGGGCGTGCGGCCAATCACAATCGTGGGCGGCCACCGGCGCTCAGCGGCAGGATATATCTCCGATGTGTCCATCATTTGAGTGTTCGCATGAAGCGCGCTCGGTGTCACGCTGCTTTGTGTCGCGCTGTGCTCTCGACGACTTGTCGCAGGTTCCGGGTGCGCTACAGCTTCTTAGAATAGCTTCAACTTGACGCTTGGCACTTCAAGCCACCGAATCGTTCAATTCCCCACCTTGGCTATCGAAGATGGCAGATTTCGTCCAACGGAACGCCCGCCACGTTAGCGTGCCCACACCCAGCTCTCCACAATCTGCGGCTTGTAGATTGTCTAGATCGGCATCTGGCCGCACTGCACCGCGTCCTGTTGGTTCTCCAGAACAAACTCGACGGCCTTCGAGATGTCGCTCACAGCTCGTCTTCGTCTCGGAGGTTATAGATCCGCTAGGAACGGCGCTCCAATTCGTCGTACGAACAGACGTGTCGTTGCTGGGTCGTGTGGAGGCACTCACGTTCCCAACCGTGTGTGCGCCTGCCCCCTGAAGCGCCGCACCGACAACGGCGCGGTACCCGCTACATCCGGAACGGGGCGAAGGTCATCTGGGCGTTCCCGAGATCGGTTCCCGCCAAGAAGGCGTTCTGGAAAACGGCGGGCCAAACCGGAAAACGGACCCAGAATCGAAGCCAGAAACTCAGGGAAAAATCAAGCAGATAACGCCTCCTCCTAAAGGCATTGAGGGCGAGCCCTGAGAAGGCCCGCCCTCTGCTGCTGTCGGTCTTGTCGCGCCCAGAGGGAACGGGAGCACATCCCACCCCTCCCCGCCCGATGACCTGATTGTTCGACGCCACCTGTGTACCAACCCGCTGGCCCCTGGAGAACGGCCGGCAAGAACGGGAATGAGCGGACAGTAGAGGGGCATGCGGGCGGCGCCAAGCTCATAGTTAACTTAACGTTAACGCCGCAAAGCTGCCGGAAAGCTTGCGAAAACGTGGCCGCGGCATGGACGCTGCAAAAGTTCCCCTGCACTACTGAGAATGAATGCGCTTGCGCAAAACCGGGACAGATGTGTCCCGGCGCGGCGAGCGTGAGGCAAGGTTCTTGAATGAAGCATCCGGGAAGCCGCGAATTCTTCGCTTGTTGGGACAAGACGCGTGGCAACGCGCGGGCGCCCGATCGCTGCGACCTCGATCCCGAGGCCGTTCGCGAGCGGCTCGGCGACATTTTTGTGCTGTCCTACGAGCATGAGGCGGGCTTTCCCTTTCGCGTCGCCGGCACGCGCGTCTGCGCCCTGCTCGGCCGCGACCTCAAGGACAAGAGCTTTTCGGAGCTGTTCACCGGTGAGAGCCGCCGCCAGGTCGAGGATGTCGTCGCCTTTGTCGCCGAGGAGATGCTGCCCGCCGTCGCCGGCGTCACGGCTTCGAGCCAAGCGGGCACGCCGGCGCATCTCGAATTGCTGCTGCTTCCCTTCAACAACCGCGCGCATGTGCCGGTGAGCCTCACCGGACTGCTGGCACCATTCGAGAGCGTTGCGACCACGCTCTCCGATTTCACGCTGACCTCGTGGCGCTATCTGCACCCGCCGGAAAGATTTGTGCCGCGCGCGCTGCGAAAGCTCGCGATCGCGCGCGGATTCATGGTCTATGAGGGACTGCGGTAACCGCTGACGCGGCTGCGCGATCCGGCTATCATCCCTTTGGTTCAACGAAACCGGAGGAAGGCCATGGACGCTGCTACGCCGCAGGCGCATCAGACTGCCGACACGCATTCCCATCTCGTGCGCCCGCAGGAAATGGACTGGCAAAAGACCCGTTTCCCTGGCTGCGAGGCCAAGACGCTGCTGTTCGACCGCAAGACCGGCTTGATGACGGCCTTGATGCGCTTTGCGCCGGGTACGGTGCTGCCCGACCACGAGCACGTCAATATCGAGCAGACCTATGTCCTCGAGGGTTCGCTGGTCGACAAGGAAGGCCCGGCGCAGGGCATTGCCGCGAAAGCGGGCGAGTTCATCTGGCGTGAGGCTGGC
The DNA here is from genome assembly GCF_055229415.2 of Bradyrhizobium sp. Leo114. Taxonomy (NCBI): domain Bacteria; kingdom Pseudomonadati; phylum Pseudomonadota; class Alphaproteobacteria; order Hyphomicrobiales; family Nitrobacteraceae; genus Bradyrhizobium; species Bradyrhizobium sp. Leo114. The sequence goes on from NZ_JBUYEN020000014.1 coordinate 154,257, forward strand.
AGCCGCCACGTCGCCTGGTGCCCCGAAGGCGGATTGATCCTCGCGATCTTCCAGGTGCCGAACAAGTTCTTCGAGGCCGACGGCCGCGTCGTCGACGCGGCTGGCGCGGACTGGGACGAGGCGTGGGGACACACGAAATAACGGCCCGCCGACTTCTTTGCATCCCCGCGCGAGGCAGGTGTGCAAGCCAACTAGCGTGAACGGCGGATCATGCTGCGCTGATCCGCCTCTCGCATTATTGCGAGCTCAGCTCATCACGGCTGCGCAAGATGCCAGGCGCCGTTGAGGAAGCCGTCGCCGGTGATGTCGCCGGGTTTCTGATCCTTGGCGAAGGTGTAAAGCGGCTTGCCCTTGTAGGCCCACTGCTTGGAGCCATCATCACGGGTGATGATGGTGTAGCCCTCGCCCGCCTTGTCGCTCGCCTCAGCCTTCAGCACCGGCCAGTTTGTCGCGCAAGGACCATTGCAGGCAGACTTGCCGTCAGTGTCCTTGTCAAAGGTATAGAGAGTCATGCCCTTCGCATCCGTCAGCACACTTCCCTTCGCGGTGGTTCCGGTCTTGGTCGGCGGTGCGGCAAACGCCACGGAGACCGTCGCCAGGGAAATGGCGGTGGCGAGTGCGAAACCAATCGATGGGTTCTTCATGATAGCTCCTGTAAGGAAATAGCTTGCATGAGTAGGACATACGGAGGCGCGTTCTATTCCGCCGGAGAGCACGAGGAATTTTTTCGCTACGTCTGCTTGACGAGGGGAATAATTCGGCAAGTGGCTTTCGGCGAAATTCACCGATCCGCCCCCTGTCCATCCATTGCCCCCCTGTGTCGGTTTTTGCCGGATTTGCGTCATTTCGGAGCGCGGCGTGAGCGAGTAAGTTGCGCGGAGGGGGCGAGGTGACGAATTCGTTGAGCGACGTAAGCAATGAACTGGCGGCTTTTCGCGTGGGGCGGTGTTGCCGCCGCCGCGCTTTTCTTGACCATTGGTGGTGGCTGGCTTCTGACGCTGCCCTCGCGAGCTGCGTCTGGAAACGCGCCGCCGATCGCAAGCCAGGAGGGTGATGCGACCATCGCGGCGTTGAAGCCGCCGAAGCGGCAGCGGCCGCTGATCGCGATCGTCGGCATCAATGAGCAGACCGAAACCACCGACTATCTGATGCCCTATGGCATCCTCAAGCGCGCCGACGTCGCCGACGTGGTGACGCTTGCGACGAGACCAGGACCGGTGACGCTGTTTCCGGTGCTGAAGGTCGAGCCGGATGCCACCATCGCAGCATTCGATGCCGAGCACCCTGATGGCGCCGACTATGTCATCGTCCCCGCCATGAGCCGTGACGACGATCCGGTCGTCGTGCAATGGATCAGGCAACAGGCGCAAAAGGGCGCGATCGTCATCGGTGTCTGCGTCGGCACCATGGTGGTCGCCAGCACTGGACTGCTCGACGGCAAGCGCGCGACGACGCATTGGTACTCCCTGAAAGACCTGCGCGAGAAGCATCCGACGATCCATTACATCAGGGACCGCAGGATCGTGGTCGACCAGGGCGTTGCGACCACAACGGGGATCACAGCTTCGATGCCGATGTCGCTCACGCTGGTCGAAGCGATCGCCGGCCGCGAGAAGGCAGAAGCCGTTGCCCGCGACATCGGCCTGTCCCATTGGGATGCCCGCCACGACAGCGGCGCGTTCCAGTTCACACGACCGTTCGCGCTCACGGCGATCGGGAACACGCTCGCGTTCTGGAACAAGGAGCAGCTCGGCATCGCGCTTGCGCCCGGCATCGACGAAGTCTCGCTCGCGCTCGCCGCCGACGCCTGGTCGCGGACCTATCGTTCGCGCACCGTGACCTTTGCCGCGACGGCGGAGGCGCAGCCAAGCCGCAACGGCCTGCGCATCCTGCCTGATCAGGTCGCGGCCCAGTGGCCCGCCGAGCGATTGCTGCAACCGGTCGGATCACTGGCGCCGGCGCAGGCGCTGGACCAGACCTTGCTGCGGATCGAGGCACGCTATGGCGGGCGCACGGCCGATTTCGTCGCCATGCAGCTCGAATATCCGAGGCAACGCGTACCGGATTGAAGCGGCGTCGGCTCGCCACCAACAATTTTCCCCCGCCGGCGCCACCGTCATCTGCCTGTCACGAAATGTGCCGACTTCTCGCTCGGACCATTTCGAGGACACCGATGGACTATTTCCGACGCTTCACCTTCCTGTTCGCGGCGCCCGTATTCGATCCGGAGGATCTCGAGGGCATCCGCTTCAACCAGATCATCGACGAGATCCAGCGCTCCGGCTTCGAGGTCGTGCGCGCCCGCAAGCTCGAGGATGCCGAGATCGCGGTGCAGACGGACGCGGCGATCGGCTGCATGGTGGTCGACTGGGGCAAGAAGGGGCTGGAGGGCAAGACCGCGTCGTTGATCAATTTGATGCGGCGGCGCGGCCTCGACTTCCCGATCATCCTCCTGATCCGCCGCAAGCGGTTCGAGGACCTGCCGGTTGAGGTGCTCGACTTCATCGACGGCTACGTGTTCCTGTCCGAGGAAACGCCGCCGTTCATTGCCAAGAATTTGATCAGCCGCCTCAAGCAATATGCCGAGACGCTGAAGACGCCGTTCTTCGGCGCGCTGGTCGACTATGCCGAAGAGGGCAACCAGCTCTGGACCTGCCCCGGCCACAATGGCGGCGTGTTCTACAGCCGCAGCCCGATCGGACGCGTGTTCGTCGAACATCTCGGCGAGGCCGTGTTCCGCGATGACCTCGACAATTCCGTGCTCGACCTCGGCGACCTCCTGACCCATGAGGGCCCGGCACTGCGGGCGCAGAAGGAAGCCGCCAGGATCTTCGGCGCGGAGAAGACCTATTTCGTGCTCAACGGCACCTCCACGTCCAACAAGGTCGCACTCGGCTCGCTGGTCACCGACGGCGACCTCGTGCTGTTCGACCGCAACAATCACAAGGCCGCCCACCATGGCGCGCTGCTGCTCGGCGGCGGCATCCCGGTCTATGTGCCGACCGTTCGCAACGCCTGGGGGCTGATCGGGCCGATGCGCTGGGACATGCTCGACGAGACGTCGCTGCGCGAGCGCATCCGCAACCATCCGCTGGTCAAGGACAAGGAGGCCTGGAAGCGGCCCCGTCCCTTCCGCGTCGCCGTGGTCGAGCAGTGCACCTATGACGGCACCATTCATAGTGCGGAGATGATCCTGAGGCGCATCGGTCATCTCTGCGACTACATCCTGTTCGACGAAGCCTGGGCCGGCTTCATGAAGTTCCATCCGATCTATGCCGGCCGCTTCGCGATGGGACTTGCCGACCTCGGCCCCGAGGCGCCCGGCATCATCGCCACGCAATCGACCCACAAGCAGCTCGCCAGCTTCTCGCAGGCTTCGCAGATCCATGTCCGCGACCGCCACATCAAGGGCCAGAAGCGCCGGGTCGAACACCGGCGTTTCAACGAGAGCTTCATGCAGCACGCCTCGACCTCGCCGTTCTATCCGCTGTTCGCCTCGCTCGACGTCGGCGCGCAGATGATGAAGGGCCGCTCCGGCGAGGTGCTGTGGGACGACACGATCCGGCTCGGCATCGAGCTGCGCAAGAAAATCCGCGCCACCCGCCGCGAGTTCGAGGAGAACGAGGCGCGTCCCGAGCGGCGCTGGTTCTTCGAACCATTCGTGCCGGATCGCGTGATGATCCCGGACGTCGCGCGCGAAGGCGGGGCGCACAATGTCGCCTGGGAAACCATCTCTACCGACCAGCTCGCGACCAGCCCTGCGTTCTGGCAGCTCAAGCCTGACGATAGCTGGCATGGCTTCCCGGAGATGACGGCGGGCTTTGCCATGACCGACCCGAACAAGCTGACGCTGCTCACGCCGGGATTCGACCATGCCACGGGCGCCTATGCCGAACACGGCATCCCCGCCCCGGTGGTGGCGCAATATCTGCGGGAGAACCGGATCGTGGCCGAGAAGAACGACCTCAACTCCCTGCTCTTCCTGCTCACCCCCGGCGTCGAGGCGAGCAAGGCGGGAACGCTGATCTCGGGGCTCGTCGCCTTCAAGAAATTGCATGACGACAATGCGCTGCTCGAAGACGTGATCCCCGAATTCTTCCGCCGCCGGCCTGCCCGCTATGCCGGCGTGCGCCTGCGCGACCTCTGCGGCGACATGCACCGCTTCTTCCGCGCGGCCGATGTGAGCGCGCTGCAGCGCAAGCAGTTCCTGCCCGAGCATTTGCCCGAGATCGCGATGTCGCCGCGCGAAGCATCACGCTACCTCGTGCGCAACGACGTCGATTATCTCCCGATCGGCGAAATTTCGGGCCGCATCGCCGCAACGCCGTTCGTGGTCTATCCGCCCGGCATCGCCACCATCGTGCCGGGGGAACGGCTGTCGGAACAGACGCGGCCGATGATCGACTACCTCAAGATGTTCGAGGCTTCGTTCAACGCGTTCCCGGGCTTCGAGGTCGAGATCCAGGGCGTCTACAAGGAAATCGACGATGCGGGCCGCGTGCGCCTGTTCACCTACGTGATTTCCGAGTGACGGCCGATGAACGAAGAACGGATCATCGTCAGGGCCTCGCGCGAGGCCGATGTCGAAGCCATGCTGTCGATCTACCGCCGCCACATAAGGCGCGGCGTCGACGACAGCGTCGAGGACAGCGGGGTGCCGGAGCCGGATGATTTCCGCGACCGGCGCAAGAATTTCCGCAACCATCGCCTGCCCCATCTGGTCGCGACACGCGACGGCGAGGTGATCGGTTATGCCTATGTGGTGCTGTTTCGGAAGCGGCCGGCCTATCGCTATGCAGTAAAGCATTCGATCTATGTCCGTCACGACCAGGTCGGCCGCGGCATCGGGCGCCTGCTGCTCGGCGAATTGATCGACGCCTGCGCGGCGGCCGGCTTTCGCCAGATGATCGGCTATATCGACAGCGACAACGCCGCATCGCTGGCGCTGCATCAGCGTTTCGGCTTCGCCCGCGCCGGCCTGTTGCCGGGCGTCGCCTATCGCTTCGGCCGCTGGGCCGACACCGTGATGGTGCAGCGCTCGCTCGGCCCCGGCACCACCGAGCCGCCGCCACCAGCCCCGCTGTCGCGACGCTAAGCTGCGACGGCCGGCTATGTCGGCCGCCAGCGCACGGGGAAGCTCCGCGCCACCGCAAGCGCCGAGCGCTCATTGGCCTCGAGCGCGATCTTCTGCGCCAGCATGACGTCGCCGGCCACCAGCGTATCCCTCGGCACGAAACACCAGCCCGCATGCAGCCGGCCGAGTTCGTCCAATTCATAGATGTTCATGCCGGTGCCGTGCCGGATCCGGTAGCGTTTGCCGGAGTGGCAGCCAACGACGTCGAAATAGCCGCTCGTCTCGTACTGCACGAGCTGCTCGGGCGTCAGCCATTCCTTCAGCAGCGCCAGACCGCGCGACTGGCTGTCATCCAGTACGCAATATTCGACGAACCGCCGCCAAGCGGCGCGCGAGAGCCGCGCGGCCTCGGCGAACGCCCGCGACAGCCTGCCGGACATGATGGACCGGCCTAGCCGCCGACAAGTCGCGGATAGAACAGCGTCTCTTCGGCCTTCGGATCGAAGGAACGGACCACGGTCGGCTGTCCCGACACGTCCCGCACCGCAGCGGTGTAACCGCTCTTCATCAATGCGTCGAAGCGCAGTTGCGCTTCGCGCAGGGCCTTCTCGTCGGCGGGATTGAAATTGTGCCGGCTGTCGCCAGTGTGATCCATCACGATTTGCGTCGCCATCCCCGCACTCCCTTGCTGGATGAAACTGCAAAGCTAATGAGAGATTAGGGCGAAAGTTCCGACAGCGCCAGTGCAAAGTCGCGAGAGACCTTTCGATTTCGCACGCCGGCATGATCGCCTCAATTTTAGCCACCGCCGAACCGGCCGCGGCGCACCGCCTCATAACGGTGGCGGGTTTGTGGCTTGATGAACAGCGAGACCACTTCGGGATGCGCCGCGCGGATCCGCTTCTCCAGCGCCTCGACGCAGCGCTCGATATCCGGAGTGCGCAATTCATCGGAAAATTCCAGGCTGAGGCTTGCCACAATCTGGTCCGGGGCGAGGTGAACGGTGGTGACGCCGTTGACGCCCTCGACGCACGGCTCCTTCTCGGCGAGCGCCACGATCGATGCGTTGATCGCACTGTGTGCGGGTTCGCCGATCAGGAGCTCCTTGGTTTCGCGAGCCAATAGCCAGGCGGTTGCCGCTAGCACCAGGCCGATCAGGATCGAGCCGACACCGTCGATTTCGGGCCGTTGCAGGCGGACCGACAAATAGATGCCGAGCGCGGCGATCGAGATGCCGACCAGCGCGGCCGTATCCTCCAAGAGCACCATGAAAGACGGCGGATCCTTGCTTTTCCGCACTGCCTCCAAATAGCTGCTGCCGCCCTTGGAAGCGCGAAATCCCTTCAGCGCGAACCACCATGAGGCGCCCTCGAACAGAAATGACAGCGCCAGCACGACATAGCTCGCCATCACATTCTCGATCGGGATCGGGGTCATCACATGCGAGACGCCCTCATAGAGGGAGACGCCGGCGCCCAGCGCGAACAGCAGGATTGCGACCACGAAGCTCCAGAAATACAGCTCGCGGCCATAGCCGAGCGGATGGCTTGCATCCGGCTCCAGGCTGGACCGATGGTAGCCGTAGAGCAACAGCGCTTCATTGCCGGTATCGACCAGCGAATGCACCCCTTCGCTCAGCATCGAGGAGCTGCCGGTGAACAGCGCCGCGGCAAACTTTGTCACGGCCACCAGGAGATTGCCCGCCAGGGCCGCATAGACAATTTTCTTTGATCGCGACGAAACCCGGGCCATGGTTCTCTTTACCGCAATTCCAAACTGCGGATGCCGCGACGCGTTCCGCAGGTTAGAGTGATGTTCCTGGAACCGGCGTCCCCATCGCGGATTTCCAGTGGCGGTGACGGCGAAGGCGGATCGGAAGCGGCGGTACGATGTCCCTCGAAGATTCCGCCCGGCATGTCGTCGAGTTCGTCAGGGATCACCGCGCCTGGGCGGCGCCGATCGTGTTCGCCCTCGCCTTCGCTGAATCGCTCGCCTTCCTCTCGCTGCTCGTGCCGGCCTGGGCGGTGCTGGTCGCCATCGGCGCGATGATGCGGAGCGGCGGCATCGCCTTCCTGCCGATGCTCCTCGCCGGCGCGCTTGGTGCAGCGTTCGGCGACTGGCTGTCCTACTGGATCGGCGGCAAGTTCGAGCATTCGATCGCCAGGATGTGGCCGTTCTCGCGGTATCCTCATCTTCTCGTCCACGGCGAGGCCTTCCTCAAGAAATGGGGCGTGCTCGCGATCTTCATCGGCCGCTTCTCCGGCCCCTTGCGCGCCTCGGTGCCGATCGTCGCCGGCATGCTGCGAATGCCGCAGCAGCCGTTCCAGATCGCGAATTTCGTCTCGGCGTTCATCTGGGTCGCGGTGCTGCTCCAACTCGGCGACATCGGTGGGATCGCGTGGGCGTGGCTGTGGGAGCATGTGCTGCAGCGGTTCTGGCGGTGAGCGGCGCGCTCGCTGACGCCGTCATTGCGAGCGGAGCGAAGCAATCCATCTCGCCACTTGCGGAGGCATGGATTGCTTCGCTCCGCTCGCAATGACGGGTGGTGAGTTCCGATACAAATTTCAAACAGCGAGAGGATGTGCGTTCGCATTCTCGCGGCGAGTTACGCCCGAGGTTTGCTTCACTTTCCACCCTCCTCGAAGCACAGAGGGCGCAGGGAAAGCCGGGTGCTGGTTGCACCCGTGGGTCCCGTGCAAAAAAAGCACGGGGGTAGGACCACAGGTTCAACCGATTCACACCGGCTTTCCCTGCGCGATGGTTTTACAGCTTACTTCGCGCTCTCCCCGGTGACCGGGCTTTCTTGCCACCGTCGTCCGCGGCAGCTCTTGCTGCTCGCGAGCTTAGCGCCAGCGTCGGGGCGCCAGGACCACACGACTTCGCCGTCCGCGAGAAGCTGCGTTCGTCTGTCGCAGCAATCGCGTCCACCGCATCTCACCGCAACGTTCGTGACGATCGCGACCCGCCCCTCATTCGCGTGAGACGCGCGGAGTTAAATCACTGATTTGCCCGACGACGGAAGCTGAATATTTTTGCCAAGAGGGATGGACAGACTTTCGAGTGATTTGCCCGACGGGCACTTTTTGCATAGCTCGTTGCATAGCTCGATAAAATTGCTGACGTGGTTGGAACGTCGCCGCTGCAGCCGCAGTTGAAGGCCGGCGCGCAAGGCACGCCTGAAGCGCGATCGGAAGATGATGCGGTTCAACTCTTCAGCCAAGGTGCGCGCAGCTATGTCTCTGCTCCCCCCAAGCCATCGATCGCTCGACTCTCGGTCTGCATTCACTCGAACATTACGCGCCGCTCATCGGCGCCGCGACGGCGGAACGGATCGAACGAAAGGCCGACCGCGTGCGCATGATGCAGGTCGCGCATATCAGTTCGACCTTCTATGGCGGCGGCGTCACGGAAATCCTCACGCCGCTGACGCTGATGATGAATGCGATGGGGATCGAGACCGACTGGCATCTGGTGCAGGGTACGCCGGGTTTCTTCGCCTGCACCAAGAAGCTGCACAATGCATTGCAGGGACAGGAGCTGGAGTTTTCCGAACAGGAAAAGGCGATCTACGAGGAGGTGGTGTTCGAGAATGCCACCAGGCTGCATCTGGAAAAATGCGATGCGGTCATCGTGCATGATCCGCAGCCACTGCCGCTGGTGCGACACTTTGCCGAGCGGGAGATGCCATGGTTGTGGCAGTGCCACGTGGATCTCTCCTCACCTCACCCGCCGGTGTGGGATTATCTGCGTGGGTTCGTCGAACCGTACGACGCCGCCATCTTCTCGCTGCCGGAATACGGGCAAAGCCTCGGCACCGATCAGCGGTTCATGACGCCGGCGATCGATCCGTTTTCCGCCAAGAATGCCGAACTGTCCGAGCAGGAGATCGGGGAGACGCTGAAGTACCATCGCATCCCGACCGATCGCCCGCTGGTGACGCAGATTTCGCGCTTCGACCGGTGGAAGGACCCGATCGGCGTGATCGAGGCGCACCGGAAAGCGCGCCGGCAGGTGGACTGCACGCTTGTGCTGGTCGGCAACAATGCGAGCGACGATCCCGAAGGCCACGTCATTCTCGAAACCATCAAGCGTTCGATCGACGATCGCGTCATTGTGCTCGCTGTCGATGATCCGATCCTGGTGAATGCGCTGCAACGCCACTCCGCCGTGGTGCTGCAGAAATCGACACGCGAAGGGTTCGGCCTCACCGTGACCGAGGCGATGTGGAAAGGCGCCGCCGTGATCGGCGGCGATGTCGGCGGCATCCGCCACCAGATCACGGATGGCAAGAACGGCTTCCTGGTCAGCACGGTGGACCAGGCCGCCGATCGCATGGTGCAACTCCTGAACGATCCGCAGTTGCGCCAGCGGTTAGGGGCGCGCGCCAAGGAAACCGTGCGCGAGAAATTTCTGATGAGCCGCCTGCTGGAGGACTGGCTCGATCTGCTCACACGCTACGAACGGCCGGTCTGCCAATAATTCCCGAAAATATTCGTCAGCGCTGGAACGGCATCTGCGTCGTGCAGTTGACGCTTCGGAATTTTGACGGCGGCCCCGGGGATTGCTGGATTCGGACGCAACATGCGGATTGCGCAGATCGCGCCTTTGGCTGAGAGCATTCCCCCGAAACTTTACGGCGGCACGGAGCGCGTCGTGGCGTGGCTGGTCGACGAACTGGTCAAGCTCGGACATCAGGTGACGCTGTTTGCCAGCGGCGATTCAAAAACGCTGGCCGAGCTAGTGCCTGCCTGCCCGCGCGCCTTGCGGCTTGGCCGGCCGCGCGTCGACCCTGTGGCGGCCCAGACGGTGCTTCTGGAATCCGTCGCGCGGCGCGCAAGCGGGTTCGACGTGATCCACGCTCACATCGACTGGCTGCCCCTGCCGCTACTGAAGCGCCTCGGCGTGCCCTTCCTCACGACCACGCATGGACGGCTGGATCTTCCGGGACTTGCCGATATCGCGCGCCTGTTTCCCGATGCGCCCTACGTTTCGATCTCGAACAACCAGAACACGGCGCTGCGCGAGGCGAACTGGATCGGCACCGTGTATCACGGGCTGCCTGCCGACCCTGTTCCGCCCCTCCTTCGACGAGGGCCGATATCTCGCCTTTCTCGGCCGGCTCACGGCGGAGAAAGGGCCTGAGGTCGCGATCCGCATTGCGCGCGCCGCGAACATGCCGCTTCGTATCGCGGCGAAAGTGCCGCGCGGCGAACGCGCGTATTTCAAGGAGCGGCTCGAACCCCAGATCGACGGCAACAAGGTGCGGCTGACCGGCGAGGTCAATGACGAGACCAAGCAGAAATTTTTGGCCGGCGCCTCGGCGCTGCTGTTTCCGATCGACTGGCCCGAGCCGTTCGGCCTCGTCATGATCGAAGCGATGGCCTGCGGCACCCCGGTCATCGCTTTCCGCTCCGGCTCGGTGCCGGAGGTGATCGACGACGGAATCACCGGCTTCGTCGTGGACGGCGAAGCTGAAGCCATCGAGGCAATCGGCCGGCTCGGCGAACTCGACCGCCGCAAAGTGCGCGCGCGGTTCGAGGAGCGGTTCACCTCCGAGCGGATGGCGAAGGAATATCTCCGTCATTACGAAGCGCTCGCACGAATGAAGCCCGCCTACGGCCTTGCAGCCCAGTGAGCACAGGGCGGGTGTCTTGCGCCGGACGCCCGGCTCGTCGTTCAACCTTCGCCGCCGCGCCGACTTCACATGGAGCAGCGAACATACGGCATTTCCACCGGCACCGGCTGCTTGGAGCTGAGGGTGATCTTGTTCTCTCCGGAGATTTTCACGTCGAACTCTACGTCCGAAATCGCGACGCCGTCCGAGCACGCCGCAATCATTCGCACATTCGATCCATCATCGTGCAACGACTTGATCGTGCATTTTTCAAATGTGCCGGTGATCTGCCTTCCCTGGACGATGATGCCGCCCGCGTGGAGATCGGCATCTGGCTTGAAAGCAAGCCTGTTATTCTCTTTGGTAAACACGTCACCGCAGGCCGAGGCGTCGATCGTCCAGGCTCCGTTCAAATCCGCAGCCTGGGTCGCGGCCGGTAGCGTGACGAGAAGGACTGACAGCACCAATCGATTGAAGGTTCTCATGAGACTCTCCGATTAAATGGTTACAAGCGTGATGACTTTTCTTCGAACCGTCATCCCGCTCTCGCTCTTTGTTTGAGCATGATCTTTCGGAAAACCGGTCTCCACTTTTCCGGATCATGCTGTAGGTTACCGGGAGCCCGTTCGATCGGACGTGGAATTGTCGCCAAATCGTCTCTTCGTCGCGGACGGGCGTAGCACCCCGACGTGGCCTTTCGGATCGCTTTTGCGCAGTATCCGAGTGCGACGAGTTGGCGGACCTTTTGTTGATCTAAGTCAATAGTTCTGCCGAGCGCCTGGTCCGGCCGTACCGCGCGACATCTTTCACTTTTGTGCGGCAGCGCAAAACGTGTAGAGATGCACGACCAACGAAGAACAAGCTCAAAGGGAGGCACGACTTGAAACGACTGGCCATGATTGCCGCTGTGCTCGCGATGGCAAGCTCAGCGGCCTCCGCGCAGACCTATCCGGCCCGGCCCATCACCCTGCTGGTGCCGTTTGCGGCCGGCGGGCCGACCGACACGGTGGCGCGGATGACGGCGCAATCGATGTCGAAACTCCTGGGCCAGACCATCATCGTCGAGAACGCCACCGGCGCCGGCGGCACGATTGCGACCGCGCGCGCCGCCCGCGCCGAGCCCGACGGCTATACGCTGCTGGTCCACCACATCGGCATCTCGACGGCGGCAACGCTATACCGCAAGCTGCCCTACGACACCAAGACGGCGTTCGCGCCGATCGGCCTCGTCACCAACGCGCCGATGACCATCATCGCCCGCCCCGACCTGCCGCCGAACAATCTCGCCGAGCTGATCACCTATATCAAGGCGAACGGCGACAAGATGACCTTCGGCAATGCAGGCCTGGGCGCCGCCTCGCATCTCTGCGGCATGCTGTTCATGACCGCCATCGACAAGCAGGTGCTCACCGTGCCCTACAAGGGCAACGCGCCCGTGATGAACGACCTGATCGCAAAACAGATCGACCTCACCTGCGACCAGACCACCAACACCACAGGCCCGATCGCCTCTAAGCTCGTGAAGAGCTACGCCATCACCACCAAATCCCGCCTCGCCTCCATGCCCGATTTGCCCACCGCCGATGAAGCCGGCCTGAAGGGTTTTGAAGTCGGCGCGTGGCACGGCCTCTATGCGCCCAAGGGCACGCCCGACGAGATCGTGCGAAAACTATCCAAGACGCTGCAGGAAGCCCTCCGCGACCCGGACTTGGTGAAGCGCTTCAACGAGATCAACACCGAGCCGGTGGCCCAGGACGAAGCCACGCCCGAAGCGCTGAAGGTGAAGCTGGTGAGCGAAGTGGACCGGTGGAAGCCGATCATCGAGGCGGCGGGGCAGTTCGCGGATTGAGGTAATGTAGGGTGGGTTAGCGAAGCGTAACCCACCGCTTTGATGCGAAACAGCGGCGGATTGCGGTTGGCTGATCCGCCTTATCGCCTACTCACGATTCCAGGATTGGAAATTAGATCGAGAAATGACCCCTCAACGATATATTGAGCAAATATGCCAACCGAATTTCGATGAGTTCGCTGCGGAGCCAACGTCGATACGTAGGGCGTGGTCTACTGCAACAGCACTCTTCCACTTTATCGATTGTCTAGCCGTACAGCGCGGACAAAGAACGTCGATAATCAGAGATGAAGTTGAAGCTGGCTTTCCACAATTTCAAGCCTTAGCGGACATAGCAAACTCGAGCAAACATTTTGAACTGGATCGTGGCTCAAGAAAGGGGCTCTCCGTGGAGGATTTCAAGATCGGCCGCGGCGCAGCGTTTTCAGATGGCTCATATTTTAGCGATGGCACAAGTTTTTCGGATGCGCCCGACGTTATCAGAATAGAATTCAAGGGTGAGCAGATCGACGTCCTAACTCTTTGTCGGCAAGCGCTTGCGCACTTGAAGACCAAATATGGATAACCTGCAAGCCTTCTCCCTTGGCTTCAAGAGAACGCACTAGCTTCTTTCTCGATTGTCGAGGTGCCGAGGGCGTGTCCAGTCTATCGCCCTGCGTACTTTGGAAGGGGAGCTTGTACCAACGGCACAACTCGTAGCCACGTTGCGGCACGTGAACGGCGGATTACGCTGCGCCAATCCGCCCTACGTGCTAACGTACTCCCCGAGTCGAGTTTGGGACCGCCGATGTCGCATCCAGTTGACGACGATCCAATTATGGCCTCTGCAATTGGCCGATGCTCCAACAACTGGACGCATGCCGAGTCGGTTCTTGCTTGGATCTTTGGACATCTAACCGATACAACGCCTACCATTGCCGTTACTGTTTTCAGCTTCTTTAAGGCGACTCGCACGCAACGAGAGGTGTTGACTAAACTTGCCAAGATCAGCCCGTTCATAGCGGATGATCTTGGCGTTCGTCTGCGGGATGCGCTGAAAATCTATCTCGCGCTCGCCGAGGAGCGAAATGAGCTATTGCACAATCCAATTGGACGCAGCGTAGAGAACCAAGTCTACATCATGCTGCGAACAAGGCTTCCCGAGGCCGGAACATTGCCATATCACACGAGACCAATAACACCGGCGGAAATCGACGACCTCTCCGGTAGGATCAAGCACTTCACTTTGGAGCTCAGAGAGATCGAAAGCGCTATCCGGCAGGCGAAATTCCCGTCTGGCAACGCGAATTGGCGGAATCGCGGATAGAACCGTCAGCCGCGTATTTGCGCCCCTGTTCGTGCCACTTCAGCGCTTAGGGCGGATTAGCCGAAGGCGTAATCCGCCACTTTGCGGCACGTGGACGGCAGATGACGCTGCGCTAACTCTACAGACGACGCCGGTTTTCGCTGCGGCAATTTACAGGCAGACTCCGCCGCCGGAGTTGGATGGTACTTGGTATCTGGATCGCAAATAGCGGCTGCCTCCGCCTTCCCATAGCCGCGCAGATCTTACCTCCAACAGTCGCCCCCACCGACAGAGCTACCCCCGACACGGCCGACATTCGGCACGAATGCTTGACAAGGCCGGCATGCTCTCGCACTCATCAACCTCCGCTTGTTGCAGGAAATTGCAAACCGATTCGTGTTTTTCAGCGGGTTGCTGGAGTGGCCGACATGCCTGAGATCGCTTTCTCAACGCGACTGACAGAAGACGATTGGGATCCTTCGAAGAAGGCATGGCATTGTCCCGCGCTCGGCATCCCGTCAGCCGATGTGAAGAACGTCTACGTCAATGGGAATCGGGTAGATTCCAAGAACTGGGAAAAACTTCTTGGCCCTCCCATGATACGTTGGGTGATCCAACGTCCTCCAACCGAGATAGTTGCGGATATCGTCATTCCGGAAACGCTCATACCGGAAAATGAAAAAACGAAGGTTGAGGTGGAGGCCGACCGTTGGAAGAAATTAGCCATCTTGCTCCCGTTCCTGGCTACCATCATCTCTGCCCTGATAACGGGCTTCACCACCTATTGGAGCAAGGCCGAGGGACATATTTCCGGCTTTGATCCCGCATCAAGAGAAACCGCCTCTTTCAACACCTGGGCAGCAATCAAGACCGCTGAGGCGGCTTCCTTTAGCCTGTCCCGCGACGACATCGACGTCGAGAGATATACGCAGAAAGCAGATCGCGCGAAGTATCGCCTCATTGTGGGCATTCGCCCCAGGGAGGCTGGGCCCACTGAGGATGGTAGCTATAAATACGCGTTTGGTCCTTATCCGTTTGACGCGGTCTCGTACCGAAATGCTGAACTGGATGACGAGATGAAGTCGTTCATCGGTAATGGCGGTTGCGCAAGTTTCGTTCTATTCCGCGTGACTGCCACTAAACTCGCTGCCGTGCCTATTAAGCGACCGTTCTTGCCGAGCGATTACGGGAGCGACATCAAGGTCGTGGATAGCAGGTTGGATGGCGGCTGCTCATAGGGTCCGCTTTTCGGATGTGACCGGCGGATTACGCTGCGCTAATCCGCCCTACGGACTGCCTCTCCTCCCCCCCCCCCCCGCCAATCCGCTGACTACGCGGAGGCTAGCTTCACTCACCCCCTATCTACTCCACCTTGGTCTAAATATGTCCGCTCAATCTGAGAACAATCGGCCGAAGTCGAACTGGGCGCAAATCGCATCCGCGGTCATTGCTGGCTTCGCCTTCGTCATCGTCGTTGCTCAAGTCTACTTCATCAGCAAGAACTTCAAAGAAGTGGCTGCCCGCCAAGTCTACATGTCATACAGCGAATCTGCGTTGCGGCACCCGGAATACGCTGAGCCTGATCTGTTGGAGATCAAGGCAGACCGAAAGAAACTCGCCCAATACAAAAATTACGTCGCGCATCTGCTGTTTGCGTACGACGAGATGCTGGAAGCATTCGACAAGCCGGAATGGCGAAAAAGCTTCGATGAAGAGATCAAGTACCATCACCAATACATCTGCGAAGACATGCCCCCGGCTCTCGACGAAATTTACTTTGAGAATATGCGAAAGCTTCTCGGAGAGATTCGGGCCAAGTGCCCCGCCAAGAACTAAGACCTTCCTGCGAAGCTGCGTCGCAGCTCACAGGGCGGATCAGCCGAAGACGTGATCCGCCGTTTTGTGGTACGTGAACGGCGGACTACGCGGAGCCTGTCATCGGGCCGCGCGAAGCGCGGACCCGGTGGCTGATCCGCCCTACGCGTTGAGGTGTGGCTGTGACACGCGAGACCGCATTCCGCGAAGCCTTGCACTCCGTAACGCCTGACTTGATTGCGGACCTCTATCTTTATCCGGTCGAGGCAGGTGGAAGGACTGGGCCGGTTCGTCTTGGCTGGGGCTGCCCGTGCACCAAGGACAGAAGTGTTGATGAGGGCTGGGATGGTTATCCGCTGCTCGAACGCGCCATGATGCCGGGCGAGCGGAGGCGGCTGGGTTTCGTGTTCTTGTGTCGCGAAGAGGCGGCGCAAGCGCTCGGAGCGACGGATCGCTTTTATCTCTGGGAGGGTCGGTGGATCGGCGAGGCGGCTGTCGTTCGATAGCCGTGCGCGGGCCTTTCAGGATTTGCCAAACGCTGCCGATCGGCGACGCGGAACATCGTCGCCGACTTGCGGGCGGACGGCGCCGCCCGGCAGTTCGTCAAGCTTTGTCGTTTAGCGGTGAGGTCGTGAACCTAGCACCAGCGGCAGCGGCCCCAGCGGGCGCAGCAGCCGCCGCAACCTCCACAGCCACCGCAGCCACGCCAGCCTACTCCGCAGCCACGGCAGGCGCGGCAGCCGCGGCAACCACCGCAACCTCGGCAGCCGCGAACGACAACGGCGGCCAGTTGCACGCCGGGGTCGGCGTTTTCCTTATCGAACAGATAGAACGTGGCGAGACTGACGTCGGCCATTTCCTCTTCACCAAGGACCAGGCGCTGATTGGGCGAGAAGTCGTCGGACTGCGGGATGTCAGCGGTGGGTATCGCGGACGCAGACGCGCTCCCCGCCAGCGAAAGACCGAGGCCCGCTGTACCGAACGCCGTTACGGCGGCGGCTTTGGTTGTACGCGCCTGCTTTGTAGCTTGGTTCACCCGTGGCATTTTCGCACCCTTTGTAAGTTGTTGTGCAAGGGTCAACTTGCCGCAGCTATGTGCCTGCAGGCCTAGAATTGCGATCTTGCGCATCCGGTTCCCTTCGCGCTGGGCTTTTCTTGAGGCGCCACCGGCGGGAGGGGAGCGGGAGGGATATTGAGGCAGCAGTGCTGTCCAAACGTGGCGCGCCGAGACCGCGTCTTCTGAAAGCAGGACGCGCTCGCTCCTGACTGACGACATCGCGCGCTTTCGGATCGGCAAGCCTTGCGGAGAGCGCGCGGGTTGGCGTTAGCGTCATCCGCTGTCTTCGCGCCCGCGGATCGCGCCTTTCGCCTTTGCTTGTGCGGCGAAAGCAGAAGGTTATTCCGCCCGGCGGACGTCTCGATTGCGCCGCCCGGCACCCGTCCCGGACTTCCATCCCCGCCCAACCTTCTGCTAGGAACATCTTCTGCGAAGCGGCGTCGCAGCGGAATGAACGTCGCGCAACGGGAGGGACAGGTAGAATGTTCTCGCATGTGATGATCGGAACCAACGACCTCGACAAGTCCAAGGCGTTTTATGACGCGCTGCTCGGCACGCTCGGCGTGAGGCCGGGATTTGTCGACCGGCATCGGGTGTTCTGGCGCACGAAGACGGGGACGTTCTCGGTGTCGAAGCCGATCGACGGCAAGGCGGCGACCTTCGCCAATGGCGGCACGATCGGCTTCAATGCGGAGTCGCCCGCGGCGGTCGATGCCTTCCATGCAGCGGGACTTGCCAATGGCGGCACGACCTGTGAAGACCCGCCCGGCATCCGCGAAGGCAACGGGATGAAGATGTATATCGCCTATCTGCGCGATCATGACGGCAACAAGTTGTGTGCCGTGCATCGGATGGCGTAAGGTTGATGGGTTTCGCTTCCGCTCTACCCATCCTACGCGCATGATAGCCGCAGCGTCATTGCGAGGAGCGTAAGCGACGAAGCAATCCATCTCTCCCCAAGCGGTGAAATGGATTGCTTCGCGGAGCCTGTCATCGGGCGGCGCTATGCGCCGACCCGGTGGCTCGCAATGACGGTGCGAGCGGATTGACCGCCCTCCCCAGCTACTCTGCCGCCTGCTGCACCGGCTCGTCCAAACTCGCGAGCACCTTCGGCGGGGACATCGGCAGGGCGTAGAAGCGTTTGCCGGTCGCGCGGTAGATCGCGTTTGCAACCGCCGCCATCACCGGCACCAGCGGCACTTCGCCGACGCCCTTGACGCCTTGGGGGTGTTTCGGGTTCGGGACTTCGACCAGGATGGTGTCGAGCATCGGCAGGTCGGAGCAGACCGGCATGCGGTAGTCGAGGAAGCCGGGGTTATCGACCTTGCCGTCGCTGCGGTAGATGTATTCCTCGTTCAGCGCCCAGCCGATCCCTTGCGCGACGCCGCCCTGGAGCTGGCCTTCGACATAGCCGGGATGAACGGCGCGGCCGACGTCCTGCACCGCCGTGTATCTGATGACACGGGCGATGCCGAGCTCGATGTCGACCTCGACGTCGCAGATATGGGTGCCGAAGCCGCCGTCGGCGCCTTGGGTGTTGAGTTGCACGCCGGCGCCGATCGGACCGCCCTGCTGAGGGGCTTTCTCGGCGAGCTGTTCGAGCGTGAGCGGCTCGAACTGGCCGGCGTTCGGGCTGGCAGGATGCGCGGCGCCGTTCTCCCATTTCACGGCTTCGGGATCGATCTCCCAGATCTTTGCGGCGCGTTCGCGCAAGGTGTTGATCACCTTCTCGGTCGCCTGTGTCACCACCATCGAGGAGGCAAACAACACGCGGCTGCCGCCGGTGAGATTGGAGAAGCCGACCGTCTGGGTGTCTCCGATGATGACGGAGACGCGGCGATAGTCGATGCCGAGCAGTTCGGCGCAGACATTGGCGATGCCGGCGCGCGAGCCGCCGATGTCAGGATGGCCGGTGGTGACCACGACGTTGCCGTCCTCGGTGATGTTGACCTGCGCCGAGGATTCACCGCCGGCGTTGAACCAGAAGCCGGAGGCGACGCCCCTGCCCTGCAGCTTGCCTGTTGGCGTGCTGTAATGCGGCGAGTTCTTGGCGGCTTCCAGCGTCTCGATATAGCCGATGCGGGGGAAAACCGGGCCGTGCGCGGCCTTGGTGCCCTCCTTCGCTGCGTTCTTCAGGCGGAACTCGAGCGGGTCCATGTTCAGGCTTTCGGCGACCTCATCGAGCACGCATTCCACCGCATAGGCGCCGATCGGCGCGCCGGGCGCGCGATAGGCCGCGACCTTGGAGCGGTTGGAGCAGACATCAAAGCCGACCGAGAGCACGTTCGCGATGTCGTAGGGCGCAAAGCTGCAGCCGGCGGCGCCGCGGATCGGCGAGCCCGGGAAGGCGCCGGCCTGCAGATAGAATGTGCCTTGCGCGGCGACGATGGTGCCGTCCTTCTTCGCGCCGATCTTCACTGTGCTCTTCGAGCCTGACGTTGGGCCGGTGGCGCGCATCACCTCCTCGCGCGTCATCACCATCTTGACCGGGCGGCCGGATTTCTTGGCGAGCAGCGTCGCCAGCGGCTCGAGATAGACGATGGTCTTGCCGCCGAAGCCGCCGCCGATCTCGGCGGGGATGGCGCGGATGTCGCTCTGCGGGATGCCTGTCAGCATCGACGTCATCGCACGGACCATGAACTGGCCCTGGCTCGAGCTCCAGATCGTGGTCTTGCCATCGGCTGCGACCGAGATCAGGCAGGCGTGCGGCTCGATATAGCCCTGGTGCACCGGGCGGGTGGTGAAGGTGCGCTCGATGATGACATCGGCCTGTTTGAAGCCCTCTTCGATGTCGCCCTTCTTGTGCTCGAGGGTGCCCACGATGTTCGACGGCTTGCCTTCGAACTTGTTGAACTCGTGCAGGATCGGGGCGTCAGGCTTGATCGCATCCTCGATCTCGATCAAGAAAGGCAAGACCTCGTAATCGACCTCGATCAATTCGCAGGCCTTTGCTGCGATCGCCTCCGTGGTGGCGGCTACCGCGGCGACGGGATGGCCGGGGAACAGCGCCTTGTCGCGCGCCATCACGTTCCGGCACATCCAGCGCATGTCCTGGATGCCGAGCATCACGGATTTATCCAGCGGGAAGTCGACGACGTCGCGCGAGGTGACGACGGCCTTCACGCCGGGCAAGGCTTCGGCCTTGGAGGTGTCGATCGAGCGGATGCGCGCATGCGGATGCGGGCTGCGCAGCACCTTGCCCCAGATCATGCCGGGCATGGTGGTGTCGGCAGCAAAGGCGGCGCGTCCCGTGACCTTGTCGACGCCATCGGGACGGATGGTGCGCTGGCCGATCCACTTGTTGTTGACGACAATGTTCATTGCGCGGCCTCCCGGATTTCAGCGGCGGTCTCAAGCACCGCGCGAACAATCTTGTCGTAGCCGGTGCAGCGGCAGAGATTTCCGGCGAGCCAGAAGCGGACTTCCTCCTCGCTCGGGTGCGGGTTCTTGCGTAAGAGCGCCTCGGAGGCGACCAGCATGCCGGAGGTACAGATGCCGCACTGCAGCGCGGCCTGCTCCAGAAACTTCTCCTGCAGCGGATGCAGGCGGCCGCCGCGCGCCATGCCCTCGATGGTCCTGATCTCGCGTCCCTCCGCTTCGGCGGCGAGCATCAGGCACGAACAGACCAATCGATCATCCAGCGTGATCGAGCAGGCGCCGCAATCGCCGGAGGCGCAGCCTTCCTTGGAGCCGGTGAGCGCGAGCTGGTTGCGCAGCGCGTCCAGCATGGTTTCAAAGGGCTCGCAGAGGAATTCCAAGGGCTCGCCGTTGACGGTGGTGGAGACGTGCAGCTTTGCCATTTGTCATTTCCCTTGCGCGCGTTCTGCGGCGATCTTCACGGTGCGCTTGAGCAATACGCCCGCGATTTGGGTGCGGTAGGCGATGGTGCCGCGCTTGTCGTCGATCGGACGGCAGGCGGCACGGCAGGCATTGGCGGCGGCGTTCAGCGCGGCGTCATCGAGGCGCGAGCCGATCAGCGCCTGCGCCGCCGGCGCGACCAGCAGCGCGGTCGGCGCCACGGCGCCTAAGCCGACGCGGGCGTGAGTGCAGACGCCGTCCTTCAGTGTCAGGCTGACGCCGCAACCGACGACTGCGATATCCATCTCGGTACGCGGGATCATGCGGAGGTAGGCGTCGCCGGAGCGAGGGGGGCGCGGCGGCAGCGTGAAGGAGACCAGGATCTCACCCGGCTTGAGACTGGTGCGGCCGGGGCCGGCGGGAACATCCTCCACCTTCAATTCGCGGCGGCCGCTTGGGCCCTGCACGGTGACGACGGCGCCGGCAGCGATCATCGCCGGGACGCTGTCGCCGGCCGGCGAGGCGTTGCAGAGATTGCCGCCGGCGGAGGCGCGGCCCTGCACCTGGGTGGAACCGATCAGGTTCACCGCCTCCAACACGCCGGGCCAAATCTTGCCAAAGCGCGGATGCTCGGCCAGCACGGCGCCCGGCACCGCAGCGCCGAAGCGGAAACCACCATCGGAAAGTTCTTCGATGGCAGTGAGTTCTTTGATTTTCTTGATGTCGACGATCAGACCCGGTTGCACCGCGCCCGAGCGCATCTGCACCAGGAGATCCGTGCCGCCGGCCAGGATGCGCGCGGCGCTGCCCGCCGCGGCATAAGCGCCGACCGCTTCATCAAGCGTCTGCGGCGCGACGTATCGGATATCGGTCATGCTCGTGTCCGATGCCTCCCTCGTTCTTCGTTGCCTGCCCTCTACGGGGCCTCGCGAGCAGACTACACGCCGGCTTGCCATCGGAACAGCCTCCGAGCCCGGACGAAGTGGCGGGCCCCCATGCGCAAAGAGAATTTGTATATGAGTAAGCCGCCGCCTTCACACAAAACGGTCACGATCCGCGCGGTCGCGAGCGCTCGCCGGCGGCGCGGATTGCGCCCATCGGTCGCGTGCGTGCCCATACTTGATGCAACCGCGGCTAACCGCTCATTAACCCTGTCAGCCGTAGGGTCGTGCCGCGCCGGAAGGCCGGTTGTCGGGTGGCGGTGATGTCGTTTGCACAAAAGAAACCTACGGTCTTCCCGGCACAGGAGGAACGGCGGCGCTTCCAGCGCGTCAAGGTGCACCTGCTCGGCCGCTACATGCTGCCTGACCGCCGCGAATTTCCTTGCCAGATTATTAACATGTCGCCCGGCGGGCTCGCGCTGCTGGCGCCCGGCATCGGCAATGTCGGCGACCGCGTGATCGCCTATCTCGACCATATCGGCCGCGTCGAAGGCAAGATCACCCGCATCATCGACAACGGCTTTGCGATGACCATCGTCTCGACGCCGCGCAAGCGCGACAAGCTCGCCGCGCAGCTCACCTGGCTCGCCAACCGCGACATCCTCAATCTGCCGGAAGACCGCCGCCACGACCGTATCGTGCCGCGCAATCCGATCGCGCTGCTCACGCTGGAGGACGGCAGCAAGATGACCTGCCGCATCATCGACCTCTCGCTGTCGGGTGCTGCGATCGCCGCCGAGAACCGGCCGCCGGTGAAATCGCTGGTGATGCTCGGCCGCGTGCAGTCGCGCGTGGTGCGAAACCTCGACGACGGCTTCGCGCTGGAGTTCGTCCACGAGCAGGCCGCCGAGACGCTCGAAGACGCAGTTACCGCGCGGTAAAGCGCGCGAGGCTCAAATCCCCTGATTTTCAGCTCGAACGAGGCGGCATCCGCGATGGCGGACGCCGCCTTTGCCTCGTCTGGCGCCCACTGCACGCGGTTAACGCGGGCGGATTTGGAGACGCAAAAGACCTTCTGGCATAGCGTCAGGATGTTAATGCGTAAAATTTGAATCAATTGCAGTTGTCTCGAATTTTAGTCGAGTTTGCTTCAAGTATAGATCGAATTCGCTGCTAGCTTTACTTGCATTCACGTCAAATCACCTTTGCTGACTTAGCCGCACCGCAAAACCTTTGTGCGAAACGTGGTCCCAACGAGAAAAACGGGGGCCACAATGGTTTTCAGGGGACAGGGGAAAGGATGGGCGGTTGCCGCCATCCTGTTCGGACTAAGCGTCACTACCAGCGTCGCGGCGAAAGCGGGCGACGTGGTCTATGCCAGCCTCGGCGACACCACGCGTTCGCCGATCGGCTGGGTCGAATTCTGCGCCGACAATCCGGTCGATTGCCGCGGCGGCGCGACACAACCGCGCGACATCGTGCTGTCGCAGACGGCGTGGCGCGATCTGCTCCGGGTCAACAAATGGGTCAACGAGACCATCAAGCCGATGACCGACATGGATCATTGGGGCGTGATCGAGAAATGGTCGTTGCCGACTGACGGCTACGGCGACTGCGAGGACTACGTGCTCCTGAAGCGCAAGATGCTGATCGATGCCGGCTGGCCGCGCGAGGCGCTGTTGATCACTGTCGTGCGCGACAAGAAAGGCGAAGGCCACGCTGTGCTGACCGTGAAGACCGACAAGGGCGAGTTCATCCTCGACAACCAGAACGAGGACGTCGTCGCCTGGACTGCAACCGGCTACCGCTTCGTCAAGCGGCAGTCGCAGAGCGACCCTAACGTCTGGGTCTCGCTCGGCGACAACCGTCCGGCGGTCGCCACCGCCAGCTCGCGGCAATAAGGGACCATCGAACACGCGACCCGGTCACATCCCCACCCCTCCCCGTCCCAGACCGGTTCGCGCGCGGCCAGGCTTCCCCCAAAGCCTGGCCGCACCTTTTTGGCCCGCACGTGTGTAACGATCACGAAACAATCGGTACGGGTGACGAAACCGTTTTCCGGTTGATCGAAATTCTGCGGAAACGGGCGCGGACTATGTTGGTGTTGGGTGCTGGAGAACGACGATCAGAAGGTATTGCGGGGACTGCTTTTTGAGGTGCGCCATGCGTGAAGAATTTGCCTCTTACAGCTTTCTCGCCGTCACCATTGCGGGGATCGTCCTGTTGTGCTCCGGCCTTGTTGCGCTTGCGCTGACATGATTGGCGCTGGCCGCCTTGGCTCGGGGGTCGATGGCGCCAGCTAGATGCGTCTGCCCCGCCGTGCCAACCATCGCCGTGCGAACCCGTGCTTTGATGCTGCCGGACTCAACCAGGCGGCTTGGCGGGCTTGCGCACGATAGCGCCTAGCTGAGGCGCCATTGATTGCAGGAAATGACCGCTTGTCCCGCGAAGGCTGGCGGTCGCAATCCCTGATACTGCCAGCCCAATAAAAGCAACCTTCGGGGTGGCAATATTTATTACCTCTTTCTTTTCATTAAACAATTAAATGCCATTTTTATAATAATAAACGCCAACCGATGGAACTTTGGTTTCACGGCAATATATCTGGCGGCGCACCTTTCCGTCGGAATTCCAAGGCTCAGTCAGCGGCCTGAAGCCGCCAAGCCGGCGTCCGGACGCACAGCTCAGCAGCCCGCGCCGAGATCTGCGTGATTTAATTTGACTTTAAATTATATTTAAATGATGTTTTTCTCCTTGCGACATTAGGGGTGCCGCGACCGCTCGAATTGCTGCGGCGACAGTCCGATTGCACGTGGTCTGATTGAATACGAAGACATGCGAAGGCGTCATACATGCGCCGGCCAATTGATACTGCACCAAGGGACGGACAGGATATCTGGGTCGAGAGTGCGACCGGGGCCTTTGATGTCGCTCATTGGTCACGTGAAGCGAGCGAATGGGTTTGGAAAAATGGGCATCCCATCAGAATCGCGCCAGCGCATTGGTACCCGATAACCGAGGATGTGTTTCAAGACGATCGATCGAGCGGTCGGCTCCAGATCGGTCGTGCGAGCCAATGGTTAGCGGGTTCTTTGATCGCCGCAATCCTCGTTGCTGCTGCGCTGATCGGTGTGTTCGACCAATTCAGCGGAACCGAAATTTCGAAGACGGTCGAAGCCGGGCGCGCCGTCGGGCTGAAGCCTGAGGTCGCCGGGTGGCAAACGCTCGTTCAGCGCGGAACGACGGCAGTCCTCATGCAGGAGACCGATCTTTCACGACAGGAGTCGTTGGCGGGCACAGTGCAGCGTCGCCAAGCACTCGACGATGAGACTTCGTACAGGGACGCACCGGCGGGCGGGCCTGCGGCGGCCACGTCCGCGGAATTGCAGCGGTCGCTTGACCAAGAACGCGACAGATCCGCCGCACTGACAGCCGAACTCACAAAAGTCCGCGGCGACTTGGAGACGATGCTGGCGCTGTCGAGCAAGTTTCAGCACGATGCGATACAGCGCTGGGAGGCTGCGGAAATTGCAGCAGAGGAGCTGCGCCAGTCGCTTCAACAGGAACAGGCCCACGCCGCGGCGCTTGCGAACGAACTTGCCGGAACGCACCGCGAGACCGAGACCCGGGACATACAGTCGCCCAACCCTGACGATGCGACCGCGCAACAGACACAGACGACGGAGCGCGAGATCGCGGAACTGCGACAGTCGCTGCAGCAGGAGCAGGAAAAGACCGCCGCCCTCACCCAGGAGGTCGGCGCGGCGCGGCAGGCGATGACGGCGAGCGCCGAGCAGCAACGCCGCGCGCTCGACGAGGCGCAGATGCGTGCCGCGGCACTCGCGAGTGAGCTTGCCGGAACGAGCAGCGAGATCGAGACCAAGGCCACGCAGTCGCAGAAGGCAGTTGATGAAGCCGTCCAGCAGAAGCAGACGGCGGAGGCCACCATCGCGGAACTGCGGCAATCGCTGCAGCAGGAGCGGGAAAAGACGGCCAGTATCGTGGAGGAGGCCAAGACCGCGCACGCGGCAACGGCAAGCGCCGAGCAACAACGTCGCGCGCTCGAAGAGGCGCAGGCCCGCGCCGCGGCGCTCACAAACGAACTTACCGGAACGCGCCGCGAGATCGAGGCTAGGGACGTACAGTCGCGCAAGGCGAACGATGCAGCCGCGCAGCAGAGACAGGCAGCGGAGCGAGAGATTGCGGAACTGCGGCAGTCTCTGCAGCAGGAGCGGAGCAGAACCGAAGCCATGGCACGGGATCTTGCATCGGCGCGGCGCCCCGTCGATGAGAGCGTGACCGTCGGCCGCGCAATTGAAGGCCCGATAGTGCCGGTGACACAAACCGTGGCAGCCGCCGTATCGGAGCCCCCAACAGCCGCAGACCAGGACAAGACGGAGGCGGCCCGATTGATCGCGCGCGCCAGTGCGTTGCTCGGCCAGGGCAATATCGGCGCAGCAAGGATAGTGCTCGAGCGTGCCGCCGAGAACGACAATGCGCGGGCAAGTTTTATGCTCGCGGAGACATATGATCCCGCGGTTTTATCCGCCTGGGGCACCTATGGAACACGCGGCGAAGCGGCCAAGGCGCGAGAGTTCTACGCGAAGGCACACAGCGGCGGTATTCGCGAAGCCAAGGACCGGCTCGACGCGTTGCCCCGGTGAGCGGATGAGATTGTTGCGTTCCACATGATGACGCTGGCTGCTGCAGTTGGTGATCAAGAGGGGGACTGACATGAACACACTGTCAACGCCACGCTCGTTGCTCCTGCTCGCCGCGCTGGTGCTGGCCGCCATGATGCTTCAACCGGCTGACTTGGACGCACAGACCGCGCAACCCTCGAAGGGCAATGCACAAGTGGTTCGACGGTCCTTGCCGCCGGGGACCGAAAAAGACCGCATGAACGCTTGGACCGTCGGGCTCGCTGGCGGCTTGCTGGAGGGAGCACCAATTCGCCTGGCTGCGGAAATGGCCCGCGTCGTCGATGACGGAGCAAACATGCATCTGCTACCGATCGTCACCCGGGGCGCCACCGAGAATCTGAACTCGCTGCTCTATCTGCGCGGCGTCGATACCGCGATCATCAACTCCGACGCGCTCGAAGAGTACAAGATTCAAGTGCCGCAGATCCGAAAGCGCATCACTTACCTGCTCAATCTCTTCCCGTCGGAGCTGCATATTTTCGTCCGACCGGAAATCACAGGCCTGCAAGATCTCGCCGGCAGGAAAGTGAACTTCAACACCAAGGGCACCGCAGCCGCCTATTCGGGACCACTGATCTTCAGCCGTCTCGGCATCGAGGTCGAGAAGACGTTCATTCCCCATCAGCTCGCCCTGGAACAGATGCGCAAAGGTGAGATGGCGGCGGTGGTGTTCATCACGTCGAAACCGGTCGACGCCTTCGTGCGCGGCCGCTGGGACGCGGGATTCAAGTTTCTCCCGGTCCAATACGACAGCAAGTTCGAGGACTATTACCTGCCCGCGACACTGGAGACAAATGAGTATCCCAATCTGATCAAGCAGGGCGAGCGGGTGTCGACGATCGCGGTGCCGACCGCGCTTGTCGCGTTCAATTGGCCGCCGCGGTCGAACCATTATCAACGCGTCGCGCGCTTCGTCGACTACCTGTTCTCGCGAATAGACCGCCTGCAGGCGCCAGGCTTTGACCCGAAATGGCAGTCGATCAATCTCGCAGCGACCGTCCCCGGACTAACCCGCTTCCCGGCCGCGCAGGAATGGCTGAATCACAAGGCGCGCAGCGCACAGGCGCCTCCATGAAGGCCGCTGCTTTTCCCCTCGCCGTCACGTTCAAAATGGCTTGCAAAATGGCTTGCGGCATCGCCTACGCTCAAAGCACGAACGATCCGATGATAAATCTTCGGGCGTGCTCGGTGATGGAGGGGCCGGCCCGGCTACAATGTCTGGACGATCTATCACGTAAGATAGCGCCGCCTGGTCGCCCGGCGCCGTACGACAACTGGCTGCTCAGCGAGACCACATCGCCGGTGGACTATTCGCCAATCGTCACCGCCACCACATCCGCTCGCGGTGAGTCGGATAGCACCGCGATGCAACTCGCGATCCACTGCCGCAAAGGCCGCACCGAGCTCGTGCTCGCTGGACCGGCGGTATCAGGCCGTGCCGAGGAATACACCATCTCCTACCGCGTCAATGCGAATCCGCCGGTGCAGCTTGCGGCCGCCTCGCCATCATTCGGGCCCGGTGCCGCTTTCCGGGGTGACGTCGTGCACCTGCTGCAATCGTTGCCCGAAGAGGGCGACATCGCCGTCCGTCTTTCCACCCGCACCGGCGCGGCTCAGGAGGCGCATTTCCTGCTCGGCGGATTGAAGACTGTGCGCGAAAAACTCGCGGCGGCGTGCAGATGGCCACATGCCGTCGCCAGACCAGGCGACTGATGGTCATGGGACAGGGAGAAGCAAGATGATCAGAATTGGAAATCTGGCGGTAGCAGCCATTGCCAGCTTGGCGATGTCGCTCCTGATCGCGCCGACCACGCAAGCGCAGCCAGACGATCACGTGAGGCCGCAAGCAAGTAAGCAGTACCGGCTGAGCACGCAGAAGCAGGCGAGCAAGCAGAAACTGGTGCTGATGACAAAACCCACCGAGATCCCCAAGAAGCCGCATCAGCTCCTGCTGCAGGTCAATTCCAATGACCCTGCGATGATGAATCTCGCACTGAACAATGCGACCAACGTCGCGCAATACTACCGCAATCTCGGTGAAGACGTGTCGATTGAGGTTGTCACGTTTGGCCCTGGTCTTCACATGCTGCGCGATGACACCTCTCCGGTGAAGGCGCGCATCGAGGGGCTCGCAATGAGCAACCCGGAAATCTCCTTTAAAGCCTGCGGCAATACCCGGGAAAACATGCGTAAGGCGGAGAACAAGGATATCAATCTCGTTCCACAGGCGACGATTGTGAAATCCGGCGTCGTCCGCGTCCTGGAGCTGCAGGAACAAGGCTGGAGCTACGTCAAACTATGAGACACCGTCTTGCGTTGACGTGATCGCCGCCCCGGGGGCCACCGCTCACACACTCCATCGTCATGCCCCGCGAAGGCGGGGCATCCAGTATCCGGCGGCCTCTCGGCTCAAGCTCAGTCGCCTCTGGCGTTAGTGGATGATGATCCACCTCGCGCGCTTGTTAGGTCCCTCGCGTGCCGCCAGTAGTGGCGGGCAGCACGTGCGGATGCTTGCTCGGGACTCTTTCCTTTTTAGGTGGCGCGGCAATGAGCCCCTCGCGAATGGCCTGTTTCCGAGCAAGCTTGCGGGCACGACGCACGGCGTCAGATTTCTCCCTGGCCTTCTTTTCCGAGGGCTTTTCGTAAGAACGACGACGTTTCATTTCCCTGAACACGCCCTCGCGCTGCATCTTCCTCTTCAGAACTCGAAGCGCCTGGTCGACGTTGTTGTCGCGAACGATTACTTGCACGGTTATTGCTCCATCAGAGTTGCTGCGCCAAGTTGGCCGAAGTCGCGGCAGCCGAAGCGTTACGACGACTCCGTCGAGGTAAATCCCGACCATCTAGCACGCGCAAAAGCCCGCTCAATCCCGAGATCGAGCGGGCTGCACAGTCATCCCAGCACGTCCGTGGAATGACGAAAGCTACTTACGCCAGCGAGAGGTTCTCGGCGCTGACCTTGCCACGCTTCGGGTCGGTCTTGACTTCGTAGTTCACTCGCTGCCCCTCAGCGAGTCCAGAAAGCCCGGCCCGCTCGACCGCACTGATGTGAACGAACACATCGTTTCCGCCGTCATTGGGCTGAATAAATCCAAAACCCTTTTGCCCGTTGAACCACTTCACCGTACCTGTAGCCATAACATTTCTCCAAAGCGCAAACGCGCGTCTCGCGTGCATTCGCACGAATCCCGAATTCAATCCGACGATGTCTCTGGAAAAGGGCCGCCTGGACCATTCAACAAGGCACAACGGCTAATCGAACAACAACAACGTATACAGTTTCTCCGAGAACACAAGGGTCCCTTCAAGGGTTCCTTTTCGACTGCGCGAGGTTGTACGGTTGATGCCATGCATCGCGGCGAGCCCATGCGCTCGCCACGCCGGGCAACATGCGAAGCGCACGCCAAGGCGGATGTCCGCCGTCACTCAGCGTTTATGGATTCAAGCCCTACGTCAACCGCTGCAGCAGCTCATCCGCCTGTCGCAGATCGGCCGATGTCTCGGCAGACGGGAACTTTGCTCGCGCTGATGAAAGCACCCCGCGTGCCTCGGCCAGGCTGCGCCGCCTGTCTTTTCGGTCCATCAGGAGGCGCGCAAGGTCAATTGCGGTCCGCAATTCCCAGCCGACGGCTTCGAGCTTCTTCGCATAGGCGAGCGAGCGCCTGAACAGGCGGAGGGCGGCAGCGTCGTCGCGATGTGGTTCGGCGTGCAGCAGCGAACCGTGGATCCGGTAGATCTCCGGGGCGAGCCAGCGTTCGCCGGTCTGCTTGATCAGGGACTCGGCCGAAGTCACCAATGCAAGCGCCCTGTCCTTCTGCCCGATCCGTCCGAACTCGGTGGCGAGCAGGGCCTTGTAGAGCGGCATCTGAATACATCGATTCTCCGCCGGCAATCTGCCGATCAGGCCGGAGAGTTTCTCGAGCACAACCGGCGCGGGACCGCGCGCCGCCAGCGCCGAGGTCGCCCATAGCGGACCGATGACCTGGTACATCGGATAACCGTAGTCGGCGGCGACCTTCATCCCGTGCTCGACGCAGGCCAGATTGGCTGCGAGGTCTCCGTCATACCAGTGATCGCCGACGCCAAGGATGTGGGCGAGCGCGATCATGAAGGGATGACCGATCTCGTTCGCCAGCCGCCTTGCCGATTCACAGCACTCCCTGGCCCGGTTGGGCCGGCCGAGCAGCCATTCGATATGTCCGGAATAGACGAGCGCAACGACCAGAGGATCGTGCTGATAAGTTTGAACCAGCTTGCCGTGCTCACGCGGATTGTAGCGCGCTTCAATCGCGACAGCCAATTCGTGTGCTTCCTTCAAACGGCCGGTGAAGAAATTGACGATCAGCGCCGCGGTGGACGCCATGAGGATGGCCTCACTGTCCCGCCACTCCTCGGCTCGCCGGAGGAAGTCCTGCGAATGCTCGAGCACTTTGGTGAGTTCGCAATTGACCAGCTCGGCCACCGCGACACCCCAGAGGACAGCGGTCTTCTCGCGGATCGTGCCATGGCTGCCGGAGAGCTTCAGCGCCCGATGATAGGGCTCGTAGACGTTCGGATCGGACCAGCCCGCAATCGCGGTGTAGGCCATCGCAAGGTTGGATTGCAGCGCGATCTCGGCCTCGTAGCGGCGCGACGAAGCTGATAGCTTCGACAGCAAAGAGAGGCCCTCGCGCAGATGCGCCACCGCCTCCTTGGTGGCCGATCGGCTCAGCGCAGACTTGCCCGCCTGCAGCCAGGCGTCGATGGCTTCCGGAATGTTTTCTGCCTGCGCGTAGTGATAGCCCAACACGGCGGGATCGCTGCTCTCCCCGATGTCGGCCTGCTGACGCAGCCAGGACGCTGCGCGCGCGTGCAGCTTGCGCCGATCCTCCTTCAGCAGCGAGGAATACGCCGCTTCCTGAATCATCGCGTGCCTGAAAGCGTATAGCGTGCCTTCGTCTTCGTTGATGCGGTACACGATCCCGGCCCGCTCCAGAGCCTCAAGCGCTGATATCAGCGACTCGTCCTGATCCGGAAGCAGGCTGAAAATGCCGCGATAATCGAACTGCCGCCCGAATACGGAGGCGATCTGGGCCACGCGCTTGGCGGTACCCAGCCGGTCAAGACGCTCCATCAGGGAATCGTGGACGCTCGCCGGCACCAGCGGCCCTGGCAATTTGCCATGGTCGGTGGCGCTCTCGATCGCCCCGGAATCCACCACCGCCCGCGTGAACTCCTCGATGAAGAGAGGCACGCCGTCGGTCCTCTCGACGATCTGGCTGGTGATCCGGGGAAGAAACGCGACGCCGGCAACGGCGGCAACCATCCGCTCGCATTCGTCTGCTGCAAGTTTTTGCAGCGTGATGCGCTTGATGGATGGACCCGACAGCCAGCCAGCCTCGTAGTCGTCGCGATGCGTGACCAGGTACAGCACTCGCTCGCGCGCGCAGCGAGCGATCACCCGCGAGAGAAGGTCGACGCTCGTCGGATCAATCCACTGGACATCCTCGACGATGAACAGGACGGGCTTCCTTCGTGACGCCGCAACGAGAACTTCTGTTATCACCTGGAAGGCACGCGCACGCTCGGAAGGAGAACGGAGATCGGCAGGCTCGTATCCTTCGCACGCCGGGATCGACAGCAGTGACCCGTAATAGGGAAGCGCCTGCCCGACATCGAAACCGGCTCTTCCCAGCAGGTGACGCAATTTCGCCAGCGACAGCCGCGGGTCGTCGGTTTCGTGGATGCCCGTTGCGCGCTTCAACCGCTCGATTTCCGGCGCAAGCGGCGTATTGACGTGGAACGGCGAACACTGAACGGAGAGAACATCAACCGCAGACCGGTCGAGCGAGCTTCTGAACTCGCGGATCAGGCGCGACTTGCCGATGCCGGGCTCGCCGGAGATGACGCCGACGCGTCCTGCTCCGCCGAGGCTCTGCTCCCACAGCTCGGCCAGCAGCGCGCGTTCATCGTATCGGTTGATCATCGGCGGCAGCGGCAAGGTTCGCGCGCGGTCGAACCTGCTTTCGCCCGGCGAAACGCCGTTCACGCGCCAAGCCTCGGCCGGCTCCTCGACGCCCTTCAGCCGGCGCTTGCCCAGCGGCTCGCAATCAAACATGCCGCGGATCAACTCATGAGTGCCTGAACCGATGACCACCGCGTTCTCGCCGGCAAGACCTTGAAGCCGGGCCGCGACGTGCACCGAGCTGCCGAACACTTCCCGCCGCTCGGAGGGCTCGCCCGGCACGCTGCCGACGACCACCGGCCCGGTGTTGACCCCGATCCTCACCCGCAGCCGGAGGAAGCTGCCATCCGACATCTGGAATTCCCGCTCCTTGATGGCGGCGGTGATGGCGAGCGAAGCGCGCACGGCGCGCTCGGGATCGTTTTCGTGCGCCTGGGGGACGCCGAAATAGGCGAGCAACCCGTCGCCGATCATTCTGGCGATGTGACCGCCATAGCGGCAAATCTGCTCGTTGCAGAGATCGCGATAGGTTCGGATGACCGCGAAGAACTCCTCGGGATCGATCCGCTCGCTCAGCGGCGTCGAGCCGATGAGATCGACAAACACGACGGTAAGCTGTCGGCGCTCAGCGTGGAGCCCTGCCATTTCGTTGTTTGGCAGCGCCGCAACCAGCCGAGGTCCATCAAATTGGTCCGGTTTCGCCTGCCCGCTCAAGGTCCAACCATGTTGAGCTTCCGCCGTACCTGCAGGGACGCAAGGTACACGGCAAGCCGCATCCGGTTGATGCTACCGAGAGGTCGGTGCTGCTGCAAGCAATTCCACGGGCTGAACATCATGCGTTCGCCATCGAAAACCCGATCCGGCGTCAGGAAATTCTGCCTTGGAATCCTGATCTCTCCGATCGACACGGTCCGATCCTGGGGACGGGTCCACTGCAGGAGAGCGTTCTCGACCTCTTCCGGTTTGGCCGAATGGCGCACGTGCACCGAGAAATCGAACACGATATCATCTCCAGGTGGCGTCGGGCTGAGATCGCGAAGCATCGCCTCCTGGAGAAACGTCTCCGATAGCGATCCGAAAAGGAGACGCCACCACGACGGGACGTCATCCTGACGCTGCACCGGACCGACGACATAGCGCACGACATGCTGCTCACCTAACAAATAAGGTGACATGCTGTGATAGGTCGCAGTCAGCGGATTGCCGATCCTGACGAGAGCGGTGCGAATAAACGTGGCGAACTGGCGACGATTGCGAATGGCAAACACAATCCATTTGAGGAGCCGCTTAAACTTTTCGCGCGAGGTCCCGCTCGGCGCCGCAACGGCTTCCATCAACTCGGAATAATCGACCACATTCTTGCAGAAGAACACCGGGAAGCTGCTCAGCAAGAAATCGTGCTCGCCGGCCCGCGTTCTGCCGGGCTCGAGACCGCGCAGAATGGACTCGCCCGCGACATCGAAGAGTTTGATGGACATGCCGCGACCGTCAGGCTTGCGGTCGCTCTGTGGCTGGCCCTGTCCGTTGGAGAACCGGACAATCGTCGGGTACCGGGCGCCCGGTCGAAACAGCGGTGTCGAGAACTCTGCCGGAAGATCGTCGCGGACGATAAACTCCGCATCGACGCAACCATGGGCCTTTGCATGCTGGTCGCGCATCGCACAGGCGGAA
The DNA here is from genome assembly GCF_055229415.2 of Bradyrhizobium sp. Leo114. Classification (NCBI taxonomy): domain Bacteria; kingdom Pseudomonadati; phylum Pseudomonadota; class Alphaproteobacteria; order Hyphomicrobiales; family Nitrobacteraceae; genus Bradyrhizobium; species Bradyrhizobium sp. Leo114. The sequence goes on from NZ_JBUYEN020000014.1 coordinate 187,948, forward strand.
GCGTCCGATGCCTTCATCTCACAGTAGTTCTTGATGACAAGGTTTGCGGCAATACGCGCCATGTTGGCGATCAGGGTTGCCTCGCCCGGCACGGCGCGCTCGAATTTCGTGAGCGGCATCGGTCGATCCTGCAGCTCCAGCGCGTTCGCGAGCTCTTCATATCTTGTCGGCGTCGCCTCCGAGCTCCGCGCCGGCGCCGGAGCGGATTGCGCTGATCCGCGGAGCATTTGCCAGAATCGCTGGAAATCGCGCACCACCCGGAACGACTGAACAATCGGATCTTCGCGCGGCGCTTGCGCGAAAAAAACCTCACCGTCTCGGCGGCGGCCGCGCAGCCAGTGTTGGATCGTGTCCCGGTTCATGCGACGACTCGGCCAGACGCCAATAGGCCGAGCGCGGCCAGACTCGGAACGAAGAAATAGTCGCCGCCCTTGGTCGTGACGAAGCGCGGGATGTCAAAGCAGATGAAGGGGCGTCGTCCCGTGGCTTCGTCGCCCGGGATCATCATTTGCGCGCTTTGACGACCGCCGACGGTTGGACGGTTGCCGGCGATCGGGTCGGTATCGTTGCCCTGCTCGAAATCGTCGCCAAAATTCATCCATTTCTGCTGCACGAACTCGAACTGGTCGAATCCGGAATTGAGCGCAATGAAAATGATGCCGCGCTTTTCCTGGCTCTGCGGACTCTGCTCCTCGCCCGTTGGCAGGAATTTGCCATAGGCGATTCCGCGCCGGATCAAGCGGTGTCGGCTCATCGTCTTGCCGCCGAAGCCAAACGCATCGCGCGGGTTGGCACGCCGCACATGTGCACCAAGCGGACAGCGTGCGCCTGCGGGATCTCCAGCGTAGCCGAATGCATTGCGCCTGTCCTCGCGAGGGGCGTCGGGGTGTTCGATCAACGAAGAGCCATCCTGCCATCGCCCCATCATCTTGGCGGCAAGAAACTTCTGCGGGCTGACGCCATCCGGCAGAGGACCGGGAATGGTTCGGGCAAATGCGTCCGCCTGATCATCAAGGTAGCGACGGAAACGAACGACGTCCTGCTCCAGCTTGCGGTACACGAGATAGGTGCCATCGTGCGCGAGAAGGTGCGGCAGCGGCATGGGAGCCATCTCGCCGCCCTCACCCGGGTGGCCGAGAAGAAACTCCCCAAGCGGGATCTTGCGAAATCGCCCCTTCTCATCCGGATTGCCAACGTCCTGACGGTCCCTGCCACCGTCGTCAGGCACTCCCTCGATCGCGGGGTTGCTCAAACCGTCGAGAAAACCGAAGTGCTCCTTTCGAGTCTGTTCGCCGTTGATGTGCAGCAGCCCCGCCGGCTGACTCTCCTTCAATTCCTGCACGCCGTTCGGCAGCGAATCCCTGAGCTGTTGACAGTGCGCCGCGAGCGCCGGCTCTGTCCGGCCGTAGATCGAGATCAGCATATGAACGCGATGCGTCTTCCAAGGATCGTCCCAGTGCTCCGGTGAACTTTCGTCGATGTCACCGAGTTCGTTCGCACGAGGTTTCATGCCCTCCTGAAACTCGCAAGGAAACGTCGCGAGACTTTCCGTAGGCAGGCCAAGGGCGCGGAGGCCTTCAAAGGTGAAGGCGATGTTGAGGGTGGCGTCCGGCTTTGCGCGCCACAGTGCCGGCGTGACGGCGTTGGTCTCGAGCAGCCGCTGGATGAACGCCCTGGCATCATCAGCGTTTTGGATCTCGAAGAACAAGAACTGCGCGTGCGGAAACGAGGCGTAACCGCGAAGAATGTTGCCTTGAATATTGGTAAGGTTGAGCATCGCCAGACCCCTGCTCTGATCGTTGCGTACTCACAAATCTCCCGGGGACGGCCTCTCGTTTTGGAGACCCTCCCACATTTGCCTGAACTCTCGTTGGAGCACTTCGGGAGGCCGTGGATTGGTTTGAACAAGCCTGACGAACTCGCCGAGGCGACGTCGGCACAGCAGCGCCATGAGAATCTCGCTTACGCTCGCCTCAGGCTGGTCCGCCAGAAACAGAGTGGTCTTGAGCTGGCACCGCTCGAAATATCCGGAGAGCAGATCGCGCCGATCGATACCCGGGAAACCAAGGCAGCGCCCCCAAATGGTCGCGACTTCGTTCGGGATATTGCCGGCCAGGGCCTGGACCAAAGGATCGACGCTCTCGCCATCGAATTCGCACATGAACACCAGATAGTCCGACTTGAGCGCATCGAACTTCGCCGGCGTGCCTTGATAGGCGAGACGGTCGACAATGAACATTCGCGCCATGTGGATGATCGGCACATGGCTCAAAGGCGAGCCGCGCGGATAGGCTCGCGGGTCATCCAGCGTGCGCAGAAACGCTCTCAGATCGTCCGATTGATTGGTTGCAATCGGAAACAGGCCTGTGAAGCCGTACTTCTCACCGTTTTGATTAGCCACGTCGCGAACTCCGTTCGACCGGCCTGCTACACTGGTCCAAATGTACCGAGCTTGTTCTGCACGCTGATCAGCAAGCGATCGAACTCGACCGCAAACCGTTCGGGAGACAGTCCGCTCGAATTTTGAAAAAGCTTCTCGACTTCGTTGCGCAGTTCGAGTGCTGCGCGCACATCGCGCACGGATGCGCCCGGATAGGCGCTATAGGAATGATCCGACTCGATCTGATTGCGCTGGATATAGGCCTTGAGCGGCCCGACCGGACGGGCGAACGGATATCCGACGCCCCAGAACCAGACCAGGTCGAGCGGTTTGTAGAGCACGTCGGCGAAGGCTTCGATGTAAGGTCCCCAGGGACCGTTGAAGGTGCTCAGAAAGAACAAATAATCGTAGTGCAAATCTTCCGCCGGCTGGCTGTCGCTCACCCGCGGAAAGCTGTCGCGCTTGACGACAACCCAGTGAACAAAGGGCAGAAACGCCAGCTCCTTGGCCGTGACTTGGGTCGATTTGAAGCGATCGAAGATCGACAGCAACACTCCGACGACAAGGGTGCCGAAGCGCGTCATCGGCGTTATCACGTTGAAAGTTACGGCTTTGCCCAATCCATACTGATTACGTGCGCGATCAGCCATGCAACGTCTCGCCATGAATCATTGTGGACTTGGCGAGACACGACGCCCGGGTCCACCTGTATAACAATACCTTAGGGAATAGTACAACGTCAGGTAATAACGTTATTACTATTATCGAAAGTCACTGCTCCGTCCAGTGCAATGAATGGTGTCGTGCACAACTGACTCTCGCACATTCGTCATGGCTTGCTAATGCCGGCAAGCATCAAAGGTCTGTCATACAGCGTGACCATCCATGTGATCGCGCAGTTCATCCAGAGCGTACCGACAGCTTCGATTACGTGAGCAATCCCGTCTGCGACTGCGCGATGCCGCTCCGGTGAGCAACCTTTCCGGCGCTGGCGTGACCAACCATAGACGTGGTCGGCGCAATCAGCACGAAACAAGCCGTGGCAACCAATGAAATCGACGCCATTCGCGCGCTGCTTTCGTCAAAACCGCGGCCGGTCGGATGGACCGAGCGGCGCGAACGTCTCGATGAGGTCGGTTCGGTCTGGCCGGTGGCCGATGACGTGAAGCTTGAAACAGTCGATTGCGACGGCGTGGCAAGCGAATGGTCGCTGACGCCAGGCAGCGAGCCATCGCGCGTGCTGCTCTATTTCCATGGCGGCGGCTACTGCTCCGGATCGATCCTGAGCCACCGCAGATTGGTCAGCGAAGCCGGGCGCGCCGCGCGCGTTCGAACGCTCGCCATCGATTATCGCCGCGCGCCCGAGCACCCCTATCCCGCCGCGCATGAGGATGCGATGAAGGCCTGGCACTTCCTGCGCAGGCAGGGCATTCCGGCGCACCGCATCGCCGTCGGGGGCGACAGTGCCGGCGGCAATCTTACGCTCGGACTGATCGGCCACTTGCTGAGAGACCGCGAGGACTTGCCCGGCTGCGCCTGGCTGCTCTCGCCATGGACCGATCTCACGATGTCCGGCGCAACCCTTGGCACCAAGGACGCTGTCGATCCGCTCATCCACAAGACCTATCTGGAAGAGCTTGCGGACGCCTGTGTGCCTGCCGCCATCCATCGCAGTTCACCGCTGATCTCGCCCTTGTTTGGCGATTTCACCGGCTATCCCCCGATGCTGATCCAGGTCGGATCGGCGGAGACGTTGCTGGCGGATGCCACGCGGCTCGCTGAGGCGGCCGGCGCTGCCGAGGTCGAGGTGACGCTGGAGATCTGGCCCCACATGATCCACGCGTGGCCGCTATGGAATGCGAAGCTTAGCTCCGGCCGCCACGCCCTTTCCAGGGCGGGGCAATTCATCCGTGCCCGTTTGGCATAGCGCGTCTGGTGGTCGCTTGAGCCAAAAAAACCTCGATTTCGCAGGTTTTTAGCGCCAATGCGTACCAATACGGGACAAATCACGGGGTTTTAGGCGCGCTGAGGTTGTGGTATTCGGAACCTTTAGAATTAGTCCGGTTTGGTGTCGAATGATGGACCTCACCCCCGGGAATTCCACCAGTGCCTTGCGCATTGGTGTGCAGCCGATTGCGGTCACCGCCGTCGGGCTCTTTCTGGTCCTGTTCGGGATCGGCGCGATCGCGCTGTACCGGGTCACTACCGGCACATCGCCAGAGTCCGATCGGGTCATCGCCAGCCGGCAATTGCAGGCCCGCACCGCGCAGGTGTCCGAGCAGCTCGTCGAGAAAACCAAGGGGTTGGAAGCGACCCAGCAGGAATCCATCGACCAGCTCCAGATGGTGCAGGACCAATTGCAGGCCATGCGCCGGATGCTCGCCTCCCAGCAGGCCGATACGAAGAAGCTGTCCGAGCAGGTCACGGCACTGACCGAAGCGGTCGAGGGCTTAAGGCAATCCTTCGCCAGCGCCCAGGCGAATGAGCCGGCGGCCGAACCCGTCCGCAAACGATCGCGGTCGCACGCGGTTCGCAGCGGGCGCAAGCGCCGCGGCTGAGTCGGTCGAAATCACCGCCAAACCCCTGACCCGCGGGACATATCCACCGTCGCTGCCGAATCTCGATACGGTTTTTTTCGTCGACTTTGTGAACTAGTTCACATTCGGGAACCCGATTCCGGGGCAAGGTGCCGCCTACCGGATGGCGTGAGCCGATTTCAATATCCGGGGCTGGCAAGGTCGTTGGCGGTATACTGCGTCAACGGCCTTGTTCTTTTAGAGGCCCCCGCTTCCGCCACGGGTGGCCCTTTTCACCGATCGCTTTGGCCGCCTCTCACGCTGGTGACTTGCCATCGGCGGGCTTTGCTTGCTGAATGCCGCCGCTTTTGAACCCGGTCTCGCCCACCCCTCGATCGGGTCGATGGTCTGCAAAACATTTTGAAATGAGGCCCCGCATGCGCGCTGAATCCCTGCCCTCGGATGTCATCGGACTGACAAAAACCGCCCCCTTCTCGCGCCGCGGCTTCATGACGGCTTCGGCCGCCGTTGCAGCCGGCTACACCCTCGCCGCCGGTCCCGTGCGGGCCGACGTGATCAAGACCGATACCGCCGGCCTCACTGCGGGCGAGGCCAAGATCAAGGTGGCCGATGGCGAGATGCCCGCCTATTTCGCGCGGCCAGCCGGCGTCAGCAATCCGCCGGTCATCCTGGTCGCGATGGAGATTTTCGGTCTGCACGAATACATCAAGGACGTGACGCGCCGGCTCGCCAAGCTAGGCGCGTTTGCGGTGGCGCCCGACTACTATTTCCGCAAAGGCGATCTCACCAAGATCACCGACATTCAGCAGCTCCTGCCGCTCGTGAACGCCAAGCCGGACGCCGAGCTCCTGTCCGACCTCGACGCCACCGTGGCCTGGGCGAAATCGCAAGGCGGCGACACCTCCCGCCTCGGCATTGTCGGCTTCTGCCGCGGCGGACGCACGGTCTGGGAATATGCCGCTCACAACCCCGCGCTGAAGGCGGGCGCCTCGTTCTATGGTCCGCCGGTCGATCCGCAGAACCCGGTTTGGCCGAAGAGCCCGATGCAGCTTGCACCCGAGATGAAGGCGCCGGTGATCGGCTTCTATGGCGAAGCCGACACCGGCATCCCGGTCTCGCAGGTCGAAGCCTTCAAGGGGGCGCTCGCCGCGGACAAGAAGACCGCGGAGTTCAAGATCTATCCGGGGGCACCGCACGGCTTCCATGCCGATTATCGTACGAGCTATCGCAAGGAAGCCGCCGAAGACGCGTGGGCGCAGATGCAGGCCTGGTTCAAGAAATACGGCGTGCTGAGCTGAGGCCGCCATCTGCAAAGCGGTGCGCCAAGAGGCGCAGCGCGTTGGCGGTGACGAGCACGGTGGCGCCGGTATCGGCGAGGATGGCCATCCACAAGGTGGTCACGCCGAACAGAGTGGTAGCAAGGAACACCGCCTTCAGGCCGAGCGCGATCGTGATGTTCTGCCAGATGTTGCCGAGCGTCGCTCGCGACAGGGCGATCAGCTCGGCAACACCGACAACACGGTTCTTGAGCAGGGCCGCGTCCGCGGTCTCCAGCGCCACGTCCGTTCCGCCGCCCATGGCAATGCCGACGGAAGCCGCAGCGAGTGCCGGCGCATCGTTGATGCCGTCGCCGACCATCGCAACCGGGCCGGCCTCCTTGAGCCGCCCGATCTCCGCGAGCTTGGCGTCGGGCAGAAGCCCGGCACGCGCCTCAAGCCCGAGATGACCGGCGATGGCATCGGCGGTGCGGGCATTGTCGCCAGTCAGCATGATCGTGCGGAGACCGCTATCGGTCAGCCGTTTGACGCCTTCATGCGCATCCTCTCGCGGCTCGTCGCGGAGCGCGATCAGCCCCTCGACCACCTTGCCGGACCGCAGGACGACCACCGTCTTGCCCTCGCCTTCGAGCGCGCTGATCCTTTCGACGACGCCAGGATCGACGCTCGCCTGCTCGCTCGCGAACCGGGGCGAACCGACCGAGGCGAAGCCGCTTCTCAGACGTGCCGTCACCGCTTTGCCAGGCGTCACGACACCGCCGCCGAAGGTGGCGGGAAGCTCCAGCCCGCGTCTCTCGGCTTCCTCGATGATGGCGCGCCCGAGAGGATGATTGGTGCTGCGTTCGATCGCCGCCGCCCTGGCCAGAACTGTGTGCTCGTCCGCAACCGTCGCGACGACATCCGTCACCTGCGGACGACCACGCGTGAGTGTGCCCGTCTTGTCGAAGGCGATCGTTCTGACCTTGCCCAGCGTCTCGAGCGCGGCTCCGCCCTTGATCAACAATCCCTGCCGGGCACCGGAGGCGAGGCCGGACGCGATGGCGGCCGGGGTGGAGATCACCAATGCGCAGGGACAGGCGATCAGCAGCGTGGCAAGGCCACGGTAGATCCAGGTCATCCAGTCACCACCGAAGCCGAACGGCGGGATCAGGACGACAAGCAGCGCGACGAGCATGGCGGCGGGCGTATACCACCGGCTGAAACGGTCGATCATGCGCGCCGTCGGCGCCTTCGACTCCTGCGCTTCTTCGACCATGTGGATGATGCGGGCAATGGTGTTGTCGGTGGCGACACGCGCGATCTCGACACGCAGCTCGCCATTGGCATTGATGCTGCCGGCATACACGTTCGCGCCGATTTCCTTGAGAACGGGGACGGACTCGCCGGTCACCGGCGACTCATCGACCTCCGAGGAGCCGTCGATCACGGTGCCGTCCGAGGGCACGCGATCACCGGGACGAACCACCACGACATCGCCGACCGCGAGATCATCGACCGGAACCTCCTCGACATCGAGAGAAGCCGCGCGCTGACGTCTGGCATTGCGCGGCACGAGATCGATCAACGCTTCGATCCCGGCCCGCGCGCGGCGGGCGGCGACCGTCTCGAGCAATTCGCCCACCGCGAACAGGAAGACGACAACAGCCGCCTCCTCGGCTTCGCCGATGGCAACCGCGCCGAGCGCCGCTGTCGTCATGAGGGTCTCGATGGTAAAGGGCGAGCCGGACAAGGCGCCGGCAAGCGCACGCCGCGCAAAAGGCAGGACACTGACAACCGCCGCCGCCGAATAGAGCCAACGCTCCAGCTCCGGGAACAGGCTGGCAAGCACGAATGCCAAAGCAAACAGGACGCCAGTCCCGAGGACGAGCCTGCCCTTGGCTCCCCGCCACAGGGGTTGCCGTTCCTGCTTCCGCGGCGCCTTCCCTCCCAGTGACGACGGCATGCCGGCCGGCGTATAGCCCAGCGCCCTGACCTTATCCTCTATGAGACGCGGCGCAGTGCGGTCCTCGTCGAGCCGGAAGGCGAGCGTTCCGGTCGTAAAGCTGACCTCTATGTCGGTGACTCCAGGCAGCCGACGCATCGCGTTCTCGATCTTGAGCGCACACGCGGCACAATCCATGCCCTCGATACGCAGTCTGTAGGGATTGGCGGTCGGCACAACGTCACCTCGACGAGTTCTAGCCGAGACGATCGCGGTTGCGCGGCTTAGTCAATTGCCGTTCGACTTCCCAGAACATCAGGACAAAAGCGGCGCCCAGGCCGATGACGATGCCCAGGAAGACGAAGGTGAAGGCGGCGGTGGTGAGCGTGTTCAGCATTTCGAAATCGCTGCAATCGACGTTCCAGCCCCTATGCAGAAACGATGCAGCCTCGATGTGGAAAACACCGAGGCTGCAATCATCATCCCGATAAATTCGCTACAGCGCGCCAGGTTCAGTCACAGACATCAACCGACCTGATGCGCCAGCCATATGACGTCAAGACGCGCTGCTGGGCGACGTAGCAGCCGCCGTAGCCGGAATTGTCGTAATAGCCGTAGTAGGGATCGCCGTAGTCGTAAGAGTTATAAGGCCAGTCGCCATAGAGCCCGTAGCCGAGGCCAACACCAACCGCTGCGGCGGCGAACGGAAATCCACGACGATACCCCCAGCCAGAACGATATCCGAAGCCCGGCCGGTAGAAGCCGCCACGAAATCCGGCCGCACGGAAGCCGCCGGCGCCGATCGCGGCCGAACGGAAGCCGCTTCCGCCGAAGGCGGCGCCGCGGAAGCCTCCACCACCAAAACTGCCGCCGCGGAAACCACCGCCGCCAAAACCGCCACCACGAAAGCCACCGCCGCCAAAGCCACCTCCGTGAAAGCCACCACCGCCGCCAAACCCACCGCGCGCGGACGCCGTATCTATCGTCAAAATTCCAAGCGAGGCTACCGCCAGCAAGGCAACCATCGTTTTACGCAACATCACTGCACCTCCATCACGGCCTGCCAATACCGGCGCGGCCTGCGCCAGCCATCGCAAGCGCCCGCCACAATCTAGAGCGAGTTCCGGGAGTGCGGTTGAACAATGCGCTCACTTCTGCGCGACCGAAAGGCCGGGCAGAAGTGATCTAGCAGCCTTTGCAGATGCCCTTGATCTTGCGATCGAGCGGCGCGTCCTCAGCATCGATCGCTGAATCTTCCCCGGTCCTCTGCCGGCCGGCTGCAGAGCCGGTCGTGGTCCCCGGACCGGAGGAGGATTGTGCAGTGCCAGCCCTGTTGGTCCCTGGCGGCGGGTTCGCAGTGGTATTGGTGTTGCCGGGGTGGATGGCTTGGTTGCTCTGGCCGCCGACCGAACCGGACGGCGAGCCACCGGTGCCGGTGGTCCCTGTGGCGCTGCCGGTGCCTCCGGAAGCTCCACCCGCAGCGCTTCCCGCGCTTGCGCCACCGGCGCCACCACCACCTGCTCCGCCCCCACCGCCCCCGCCCCCGCCGCCTCCTCCGCCTTGGGCAAGCGACATCGCGGGCGCCCCGAGAACCGCGAGAGCGGTGATGAAGATCGCAAGCGATTTCCTGGTCATGAGCGTCTCCCTTATCCTGTCGTGCTAACGATGGGACAAGCCGGCCGTTCCTTACCGGAACCAAACGCTCCGGGAGCCATTGGGCCGGACGCAGTGCAAGGTGCGAGGATGCGCAAACTGATCGCTTTCGACGAGGATACGTTCGACAAGCTCAAGCAGCTCGGGCGCGACAGGATGGCGACATTTCAGGAATTGGCCGATGAAGCGTTCGCAGACCTGCTCAAGAAGCACGGCATTCCGATCGATCTGCGCGACGCGTTACGTAAAAGCGCCGCGAAGCCGAAGACAGATACCGCCAAGTCGGCAGCGCCGAAGTCAAGGAAAGGACGTTCCGAAGCGCGACGCCGCTCGGATCGTTAACCGATCTTGCGGAGGCCCTTTTTGAAGCGCGGCCCGTTCAGCTGATAGAACTTCACCGCGCTTCCCATCTTCGCAACCTGCGCAGGGTCCAGCGCCCGGATCACCCGCGCGGGCGAACCGATGATCAGCGAGTGCGGCGGAAATTCCTTGCCCTCGGTGATCACAGAGCCCGCGCCGACGATGCTCTCGCGGCCGATGCGTGCGCCGTTCATCACGATCGATCCCATGCCGACCAGGGCGCCCTCTTCCAGAGTGCAGCCGTGCAGGATCACATTGTGGCCGACGGTGACGTTCTTGCCGATCACGAGCGGAAAGCCGAGGTCGGTGTGGCAGGTGGAATTGTCCTGGACGTTGGCGCCTTCGCCGACTTCGATCCACTCATTGTCGCCGCGCAGCACCGCGCCGAACCACACGCTGGCCCCGCTGAGCAGGCGCACCTTGCCGATTACGGTTGCGGTGTCCGCGATGAAATAGTTGCCGTCGGCCGGCAGATCGGGCCCCTGCCCGTCCAGTTCATAGATCGCCATGGATGTCTCCTCTTTCGAGGCGACATTGGCACAGCGGTCAAAGGCTTTTCAAGCGAGCGACCAAGGCGTTTTCGAGCGAAGTGGATACCGGTTCGCGTGAAGAAAACGCGTCAAAACAAAAATCTAGAGCTTCGGTTCTGATTCCATCAGAGCCGAAGCTCTAGGGAACAACGGTAAAGCAGCGCTCAGACGAGAACGCCGGCGGCGCGCAATGTCATCAGGAAGAAGGTGCCGGACATCAGGCTCCAGAAGCCGGCGATGATGGTCGCCATCATCACGAATTCGAAGCGGCGACTTTCGATCTTGGCGCCACGCAGCGTGTTGCGCATGATGATGAAGGGCGCGGCGAACACCAGGAACGGCACCGCGGCGAAAGTCCTTGGCGCCGCGCCTTCCTGCAACAGGCCGAAGCCGGCCGGCCGCTGCGCCATCGCCTGATAGCCGCTGGTAAGTGCGCCGGCGAGCGCGAAGCCGAGGCAAAGGGCGAAGAACGAGTTCAGCGCATCGGGCGACATGGCAAACTTCCGCTACTCAACAGACCGCGCGCTTCCTTTGGCAAAATTGCCGCTCCGCCGCCACATCATCCTTAAGAAAGGGTTAACATGGAAGCTACATTGCTACCTTTACGCATGGCTCACCGCTTGCCGGATTCCCTGAAATCATACGGAAATTGGCCGCCGCGTGGCATATTCGCCGGATGATTCGGCATCACGCGAACCCATCCATTCTCGTTCGATGACATTGCTCTCGACGGCCCAGCACCTTGCGCGCGACACGCGCAGGAATCCGCGCGCGCACATCCTGCCGATCCTGATCGCAGCGGCCCTCGCCTGCGGCGCGATCGCGCTGGTCACCTACCTGTTGTGGCCGACCTGGACCACCGTACCCTTGAGCGATCCGTCGAGGCTGCCGGTCAGTGTCGGCGGCACGCTGTTCAACGTGCCGACGGCGGCGGTGCGCATGAAGATCCAGCGCCACTCGGGCGCGCAGGAGCGCGTCGATCTCAGCTTTGCCTATCCCTCGCTCGAACCGCCGGCGCGCAAGCATGTCACCGCCGAGACGGTGGAGGACAAGGTGCAGCCGATCGACAGGATCTTTCTTTCGATCGCGGCACATCACGATTCACTTGCGCCCGACACCCGCCTGCGCACAATCTATCCGCGCTATCTCGATCAAGCGGCAAGCACGGACGACGACCTGACGATGCGCGCGTTCCGCGACAGTTCGCCCTATGGCGGCGAGGATTTATTCACGTCGACCTCGCCCACCTTCAGCGCCCGCTGCACGCGGGACGCGCCGACGCCCGGCATGTGCCTGAGCGAACGCCGCGTCGACGGCGCCGACTTCACTTATCGCTTTCCGCGAAGCTGGCTCTCACAATGGCGCGACGTCGCCGCCGCCATGGACCGCCTGACGACGCAACTGCGCGGCCCGAGAGGGTAATGGTGATTTCGTAGAATCTTGTAGATGGGGTAACGGGCCGCGGTCTGCCCTCCAAGCAAGCCGCGCTTGCTACGGCGCTATGGGTGGCGCGCTGCGCGCGGCTTGCTTGGAGGGCGGGCGGTCGTCCCTCACATTGATGGTGTGACGGAGTCGAGGATGGACCTCGCTCCAAGCATCGAGGAGAGACGACCATGGAGCACTATGCCGGAATCGACGTGTCATTGGAATGCTCGAGCGTGTGTGTGGTTGACGCCAACGGCAAGATCGTGCGGGAAGCCAAGGTGGCGAGCGAGCCGGAGGCGCTGATCGCCTG